>NC_011899.1:22500-95000 GCF_000020485.1 Halothermothrix orenii H 168 | reverse complement strand
GCGACGTTTTATATATTACCACGGTAAGTTTCCCTTGTCAAGAGGTAAAATAAAATTTTTTAGAGAAGAACTATTAAAAATAATTTGAGGGCGATGTTCCACGGCTTTCACTCCGTAAAGCATCGCCTCAACAGCTATATTCAAGCGGCTATTTAACAGTAACTATTTAATTCACTATGTTGACATACCACTTCAAATTCACCATTTAATACTACCATTTTTAATAATTATTTTTACTTATTGATAATATCATTTTTTAACTCATCCAGAGAAATTACTGATTTTCTGTCCCTGGCCTTTTCTGCGGCAAAAGCCATAATATGGCTTTCAATAGAAGCACTAAGGGAGGTCAAACCTTCTGTCTTTAATTCTCCTCTTAGAACTTTTACAAAATGTTTCATTAAGCCGGTATCTCCTCCCCCATGACCTCCTGTATCTTTATTAATTGTCATTACACTTTTATGCCGGCCAAATTCATATATTTCTATAACTCCGTTTTCAAAATCAGCCCTGATTTCACCTTTACTACCGTAAATGTTAGTTGTTCTGGTAATTTCATTAGAAAAGGCAGTCAGAGCAAAATTCACTTCAATATCATCTTCAAAAAGCATTCGTACTGTTTGAACTTCAGGTACATTATTATCACACTTAAATACACAACGGCCGTAAGGACCTTCTTTAAGAGCTTTATACCTTCCTTCATAAGAAAGGTCGGTTGTAATTACTGATGCCGGCCATCCTGTATTTTCATTAAGATATATCTTGCGGGCTGAATAGGGGCAGTCTTCTTCGACACCACAGTATAGACAGCGGTCACTGGCTCCCTCGGGTTGATTTTTTTCAGTAAAGTATTCGAGAGAGGCATGGGAAGATAAGTTTTTGCACTTTTTCTCTAACAGCCAGTACAGGATATCCATATCATGACAGCTTTTTGCCAGTATTATAGGAGCAGCAACTTCTGTATTCCGCCAGTTTCCCCTTACATAACTATGGGCAAAATGGTAAAACCCTATATTCTCAATATGATCAACAAATCTTATTTTTCCGATTATACCTTTTTTTAGAATCTCTTTTAGTCCCCTGTAAAAGTTTGTATATCTCAGGACATGGGCCACCAGAATATTATTTGAATATTTCTGAGCCTCTCTAGCAATACTAATAGTCTCCTGAAGAGTAGGGGCAATTGGTTTTTCCAGGAGGATATCATATCCCCTTTTTAAAGCTTTCCTGGTCGGTTCTATATGCATCTTATCAAGAGTTGCAATAATAATCCCATCTGCCAGGCGTTCCCGGGATAATAGCTCCTCCCATGATGAAAATTGATTTTCTTCAGGGATATTATGTTCCTTCGAGAAAAGACTTCTTTTATCTTTATCGGGTTCGGCTACAGCAACCACCCTTATCTCTTCTGGATGACGGAGAATATATTCACCATAAGCTTCTCTCCCTCTATTACCGGCCCCCAGTACGGCTACCGTAACTGGTTCACTCACCACAATCAACCCCTTTTATTAAATTATTAATTGACAAATAAACTTCCTTTAAGTCCTTTTTAGTTGAAAGCTCCATATAAAAGATCGACTTACTTTAAAAAAATATACCATGGTTTTACCCCTTAACAGAACCTGCTGTTAAACCCTGAACAAGGTATTTCTGCACAAGGGAAAACAAAAAAGCTACCGGTAATACTGACAGGACTGCTGCAGCCATCATATCATTCCAGTAAATTACGTTTTTACCGGCAAAATCCGTCAGGGCCAGGGTTATTGGTCTCATCCCCTGTTTGGTAATAAAGGTCAGGGCAAAGATTAAATCATTCCAGGCCAGGATAAAGGCATAAATACCTGATGTTATAATCCCCGGGGCAGCTAATGGTAAAATAATTTTAAATAAAGCACCAATCCTTGAAGTCCCATCTATCATGGCTGCCTCTTCCAGGGAAACGGGAATAGACTGCAAATAACCTGTCAAAAGCCAGATGCTCATGGGTAGAGCAAAGGCAGTATTGGCTATAATTAAAGCAAAGTAGGTATCCATAAGGCCTGCTGACTTCATTACCTTATATAAAGGTATAATTAAAATAACCGGTGAAAACATCTGGGTGGCCAGTATGGCAAAGAGAAATAATTTTTTCCCATAAAATCTGAACCGGGAAAAAGCATATGAAGCAGGTAATCCCAGTAAAATACAGACCAGACTTGTAACTCCGGCCACAATAAAACTGTTTATAAAATACTGATAAAACTGATACTTACCAAATAAAACCCGGGAAAAATTACTCCACTGTATTATACGGGGAAACAGAGTAGGTGGCCAGGTAAAAACACCGTCAAATGTCTTGAGGGCAGTTGAAATCATAATAAGGGCTGGAAATAATAAAATACCTAATAATAATATAAGTAAAAAATGGGTAATTACCCGGTCTACCCTTTCCCAGACTCTAGAGTTCATCATTAAACCTCCTCCAGTAAGTTATACTGAAAATCATAAGAATAATAAAGATAATAACGGCATAGGTAGAACCCAGTCCAATGTTAAACTTTTGAAAAGCTGTTTTATAGGTTTTAACAACAAGTATTTCAGTAGCATTTACCGGTCCCCCCCGGGTCAGGGTCCAGATTATATTAAAGGAATTAAAAGTCCAGATTGTTGATAGAATTGTTGCCGTTAAAAAGACCGGTTTCAACTGGGGTAAGGTAATAAAAAACAACTGCTTTAACTTACCGGCTCCATCCACCTGGGCTGCTTCATACATTTCCTGGGGAATAGCCTGTAAGCCTGCTAAAAAAACAATGGACATAAAGGGAATACCTACCCAGATATCATCTATTAAACATGATAGAAAAGCTGTATCCGGATTTCCCAGCCAGGAATGACCCTGCTCTAAAAACCCCAGTTTAATAAGAACATAATTTAGCATACCGTATTCACCATTATAAATCCACTTCCAGACTATTGCCCCGATAACCTGTGGTGTTACCCAGGGAACCAGTATCAGAGTCCGGTAAATGCCACGTCCCCTGAATTTTTTATTCAATAATAGGGCAATAATCAAACCAATCACGGTTTTACCAATTACCGAAGATACTGTCCAGCCAATGGTCCGGGAAAAAGATGACCAGAAATCCCCCGAAGATAATAATTTGAAATAGTTACTGAAAGCTACAAACTTTGTCCCTTCCCAGGGTCTGATTAATATTTCGTGAAAAAAAGAATTGCGGAAAGACATTAATACCGGATAAGCTATTACAAAGATAATGAAAAGTCCTGCCGGTAAAAGAAGCAAATAAGGAAATAATTGTTTGCGAAAACGGTATCCCGACTTAATTTTGGTCACCTCCTGAAAAGGCCGGCAACAGTAAAGCTACCGGCCATATCAAAGACATATATCAAAGACATAATATTAATCTAAGACATGATTATAGAGAGTTTCCGGAGACTATCACCATTTATTCTAAAAGTTATTAGTGTTTAACCGGTGCCAGATTTTCAGCTTCAATCCTGGTAACTGCTTCCTTTAGGGCTTCTTCAGGTGTTGCCATTCCGAGTAAAGCCTTTTGAATAGCCCCGGTGATTACATCCTGGAAAGGTTCCCAGGCCAGAGGTAGAGGCTGGGGCTGACCTTTAGGAATCATATCAACATATGTTTTGAAAAAAGGATCCTCTGTAAATGCCGGGTCTTCAAGTTCTTTTTCCATAGCCGGAGCCATTCCATTAATAAGGTCATGTTTTTTCTGGTTCTCCAGGCTGGTTATCCAGTTTAAGTACTTCCAGGCTTCATCAATATGTTCACTCTGGGAAGATAATACCAGGGAATCAGAAACAAGGGTAGTTGCCATATACCTTCCCCGGGGCAGGGGAGCACTGGCATAAGGTACTTTTTCATTATCAGGATCAAGTCCAATCATTGGTTTGGCCCAGGGACCACAGACAAACATGGCTATTTTCCCGGTCTTAAAGAGGTTCGGTAGTTCTTCACGGTTATATTCAATAGGATTGGGAACCACTTTATGTTTACGATAAAGATCTACATAAAACTGAAGGGCCTTAACTGACTGGGGACTATCGAGCAAAATATTTCCCTCACTATCGAAGATTGAGCCACCATTCTGATAGACATAATTAAAAAACTGGGTAGTGGTAGAAACATGTTTTGCTCCTGCTATTCCAAAACCATATATACCTTCATGTTCCTTTTGAACCCTTTTGGCAACCTCAACCAGCTCATCCCAGGTTTCAGGTGGTTCCGGGATTAAATCAGTCCGGTAAATTAAGGCTTTTGTAGAAAAAGAGCGTGGTAAAGCATAGAGTTTTCCCTGGTAATAGGTACCTTTTAACAGAGAATCAAAATACAGGTCCTTCTTCTCTTCACTGATAAATTTATCAAGGGGCTGAATAGCATTCATCTGGGCCAAAGCCGGTATCCACCTGGTTCCAATATACATAATATCCGGGGCATTTCCGGCGGCCACCATGGTCATTATCTTGGAATAGGCATCACTCCAGCCAACCTCAATTACTTCTATCTCTACATTGGGGTGTAGTTTCATATACTCCTTGGCAAACTCAACACTCTGCTTATATAAATTTCCCCCGGGCTGCAAAAAGCGTAATTTAACTTTCCCGGCCATTACCGTTCCAGTTAACATTGCCACTAATAACAAGCCAACTGTTAAAATAGAAATGATACGTTTTGACATATCAATAACCCTCCCGTTTTTTTGTTTAGAGCCGGCACCTGCTAAACTAATTGCTGACAGTTAATTTTGAATATTTTTAAAAGTCTCTTCACCCCCTTTAAAGTCTATTACAACCATAAGCCATTTTATTATGGAACTGGACCAACCTTCCAAAAGGAAATTGAAGTACCCGGTTAATAGTACCTTAAACATTATTATAAAGATTATCAAAACAGAGACAGGCCCCACCAAGAACTACTGCATTTGTCCGAATACTGGAAGGTAAAACCGGGATCTTACTATTCATACCCTTAAGGGACATCCTCTTTATATATTTCTCCAGGTCAATATAAAATCTCTCAGGGGCAATTCTGGCAATCTCTCCCCCCAGTACAATGGCTTCAGGATCAAAAAGTTTAGTATAATTGGTTATAGCCATAGCCAGATACTCACAAAACTCATGGTACCGACAAGAATCAAAGTTGTCGTCTTTAATAATCTCCTGAAAGGATTTACGAAACTCTTCCCTGCTCCTTACAGTTATATAAGGAGTCAAAACTGCATTTAAGCACCCTTGATTACCACATTCACAAAGGGGGCCATCTTTCTCTACAGTAATGTGGCCAAATTCACCGGCCCCTCCAAACTTGCCCCGGTAAATCTCGTTATCAATAATTATGCCACCACCAATAGCAGAACCTATCATTATGTAAAAAAAGTTAGTTAATTGACGGCCACAACCAAATTTTTTCTCTCCCAGGGCAGCCAGATTGGTATCATTTTCGAGCAAGATGGGGAAATCATATTCTCGCTTTACTTTATCAAGCAGGGGATAGTCACTTATTCCCAGACTGGCTGAATAGGTTATTAAACCTTTTTCTTTATTAATTATCCCTGTGGCCCCAATACCCATGCCCACAACATTTTTTTTACCTATATTGCTATTTTCAACTACTTTCTGGACCAACTCTTTAAGCTGCGAATCCAGATTTGGGCTGACCGGTTTTTTTATTAAGTCATGAACACTATTTATAACCTGGAATTTAAGATTAAATAAATAAACATACATAACATCAACAGCTATATTAACACTCAAAATATAAAAATCTTCTGGATTTATATCAAGGAGGATAGGACGACGTCCCCCTTTTGATTCTCCTTCTCCTACTTCCACTATAAGGCCTTCCTGAATTAGTTCTTCTGTAATTGATGATATTGTTGTCGGACTTAAATCAGTAATTTTAGTTAAATCTGCTCGCGAAAGGGGGCCCTGCTGACTTAAGGTCTGAATAATTAAGGCCCTGTTTATCTTTTTCATTAATTTCATATTACCTCTTTGCATAAATCTCACCCCGATTTTATCACCGGAAACTTTTTTTGTCGTCCGTAATAAGTATGTAAAAAATAATTACTTTAAAAAAATAATAACTTTTTCAAGATGAAAAAGAAAGTCTGTAATACTATTATAAACATTATATAATTTTCTGTCAAGTATTAATTTTGTTTGAAATAAGCAATATTTCCTGTCGGTTTCTTTTTCCATCTTTATTTACCAATAATCTGGACATATACTTTTCGCCGGCGGGGACCATCAAACTCACAGAAATAAATACCCTGCCAGCGCCCCAGTCTCATCCTCTTGTTGTTTATAATAATGCTCTCACTAACACCAAACAGACTGCTTTTTATATGAGCAGCAGAATTTCCTTCCAGGTGCTTATAATTATCATCAAAGGGAATTACTTTATTTATTTCAGAAATAATATCTCTTTTTACATCGGGATCAGCATTTTCATTTATGGTTATAGCAGCAGTGGTATGGGGAGTAAAAACCGTTAATATACCATTTTCTATTCCTGCTTCGTTGAGACAGTCCCTGACTTTATCTGTGATATCAATTAATTGAACCCTCCCTGTTGTTTTTACATGGAATTCTTTAAACATTGTCATTCCCTCCTGACTGAATAATTTTCTTTAATTAATAAATAATTTGTTAATTAAAAAGCCAAAGGGGCTACCCCCTCTGGCTTATAACCTTACAATTATTTATTTTTCTGGTCTCATGGTAGGGAACAGGATAACATCCCTGATTGAAGGAGAATCGGTTAACACCATAATTAACCGGTCAATTCCAATACCGAGTCCTCCGGTTGGAGGCATACCATACTCCAGAGCCCGGACATAATCTTCATCCATCATCTGAGCTTCATCATCACCCTGGGCCCTCTGTTTTACCTGCTCCTCAAACCTTTCTCTCTGATCTATCGGATTATTTAATTCTGAAAAGGCATTGGCAATCTCCCAGGAATTAATAAAAGCCTCAAATCTATAAGTAAAGTCAGGATTATCATCTTTCCTTTTAGCAAGAGGTGAAACTTCAATTGGGTAATCCATAATAAAGGTAGGCTGAACAAGCTTATCTTCTACCTTTTCTTCAAAAATTTCATTTAGAACCTTACCCCGGCTTGGTTTTCCTTCAAGCTCAATTCCAAGACCCTCAGCAGCTTTCCGGGCTTCTTCATCACTTTTTATTTCATTAAAATCCACCCCGGTATGCTCCTTCACAGCCTCAACCATGGTTACCCGGTTCCAGGGAGGAGTCAGGTCAATTTCCTGCCCCTGGTAACTTATTTTAGTAGTCCCCAGAACCTTTTTGGCTACATTATAAATCAGGTCTTCTGTCAAATCCATCATATCATGGTAGTCTGCCTGGGCCTGATAAAGTTCGAGCATGGTGAATTCAGGGTTATGTTTATAGGACATACCCTCATTACGGAAATTTCTATTAATTTCAAAGACCCTTTCAAAACCACCAACAATTAACCTTTTCAGATACAGTTCAGGTGCTATCCTCAGGTATAAATCTATATCCAGTGCATTGTGGTGGGTAATAAAAGGTCGGGCATTGGCACCCCCGGCAATAGGATGCATCATGGGGGTTTCAACCTCAAGGAAGCCCTTATCTTCTAAATATTTTCTAATTTCCCGGATGATTTTACTCCTGGTAATAAAAGTTTTACGGACTTCAGGATTTACGATAAGATCAAGATACCGCTGACGATACCTTAATTCCTTATCCCTTAACCCGTGCCATTTTTCAGGTAAAGGACGCAAAGACTTAGTCAACAGGCGAAAACTATGTACCTTGACTGAAATTTGTCCCCGCCTGGTCTTGAATACTTCGCCGGTAACCCCGATAATATCGCCTATATCCAGGCCGGTAAACAATTCATACTCTTTTTCACCAACAATATCAACTTTAACATAGAGTTGGATTTTCCCGGTCACATCCTGAATATCAGCAAATGAAGCCTTTCCATGGGTCCTCTTGGCCATAATCCTACCGGACAGAGATACTTTTTTCCCTTCAAATTCTTCAAAATTATCTTCTATTTCTCTGGCATGATTGGAAACAGGGTATTTTTCTCCATAGGTTTTTATACCATTTTTTTCAAGTTCCTTTTTATTTTCCAGCCTCTGTGCAATTAATTCATTGAAATCTTCAATATTTCCTTCAGTCATTTTTACCCCCTCAATTCATCATGTTTTTTTTGTTTTTTCAATAGCAAGAATCTCATATTCCATAATACCAGAAGGTACTTCAACTTTTACAACATCACCAATTTTATGTCCAATTATAGCTTTCCCAATAGGTGATTCGTTTGATATTTTAAAGTTAAGAGGATCAGCTTCAGCTGAACCAACAATTGTATATGAGAAAACCTCATCGGTTGATCTATCCTTTAATTTAACAGTAGTTCCCAGGTTAACTGTATCCCCTGTTACTTCTTCATCTTTTATAATTCTGGCATTTCTCAGCATATTTTCTATTTCCTTGATCCTACCTTCAATGAAGGCCTGCTCGTTTTTGGCATCATCATACTCGGAATTCTCACCGATGTCACCGAACTCCCTGGCAACCTTAATACGTTTGGCAACCTGACGCCGCTTGACATTAACCAGATAATCAAGTTCCTTCTCCAATTTTTCATAACCTTCCTGGGTCAATAAAACTTCGTTTGCCATAATATCCCTAACCCCTTTGCTAAAAATTTGATAACTAAAAAATTAGTGTCAAGATAACCAGAAATTATCATTGACACTAATATATTTATTCCAATTATTAATTATTATAAGTTAACAGCATTTTTTTGTCAAGGAGCCGTAACCACTAAAATCTACTAAAATACTGCACTCATTTTCTCCTCCGCGTTCTCCCTTATTAAAGCAATTTGCTTTTCAGAAAGTGGCCGTTCAAAACTCCTCAATCCAGCCAGTTTGAAACCATGTTTTTTAGCCAGTTTAAGTGATTCTTTAACCTTTTTCAGTTCCAGAACAGGCCCGAGGCTATAGTTTTCAAATCTCTCTTCCAGGGTCAAAATCATGGTTTCAGCCATACAGGCATATGAAGTTTTAGGAGGATAACCAAAATTAAAATTAAAGTTAACGGGTCCCGGAACTTCAACAATTCCACCCTCAATTACTAGAACATCGTCCCGTTCCCGTCCTACCCTTTCAGCTACATCACGGGGACGGGCTACATCACATACTACTGTTCCCGGTTGTAAATCATCAGCATCTATTAAGGCCTTAACGGCACCGGAAGCACTGATAACAATCTGGGACTCCCTGACAGCTTCTGATACATCTGTTGAATAGGAGACATCTAATTCAGGATTTACTTCCAGTACTTCTTCCTGGAGGGCTGACAATTTCTTCTCATCCCGGGCTACCAGGCTCAGGTGTTTAATATCCTCCCCCAGTATTAAACTTACAGCCCTGCCGATGGAACCGGTGGCTCCTACCACAGTAACTCTCGCCTTTTTAATATCATGTCCCATTTTGCGGGCCGCAAGCTTGGTGCCTTCTATGGCAGTAGCTACAGTATAGCTGTTACCAGTAGTAACCGGAACATCCAGGGCCTTTGCAACTGTAATTCCTTTATCACCAACCACTGATGTGAAAGCCCCGAGACCAATAATCTGGGCACCCAGTTTCTCGGCTTTTTTGCCGGCTTTAATTATCTTTTTAATAACCTTATCTGCCGGTAATTTAAGCATTTGTTCAGATGTCAAGGGGCAGACAACAAAATACCCTTCCACCTCTTTGCCTGTTTTTGACCTGATACCGGTTATATGAGAAGCCTTAATGGCCGGTAAAGTCCTGACAAATTTCTCAACTATGTAATCGGGAACTTTAGAAGCCCAGCTAAACTTCCGGGCAACATCATCCAGTTCAAGGGGGTGAATTATAAAAGCAAACTTATTCATTTGTAAACCTCCTCTATTGATCTTCTTTAAAATTAAAAACAGTCGGTTTAAAACCAATTTTATCAAGTAACTCAAGGTAATCTGAAGTAGTCATTTCATCAGGTTGTTTACCGGAAAGGGCCACTAAAACACCTTCCATTACATTGGTACCAAAGGAACGACCATTTAAATTGGGAGTTGTCGTTACCAGCATTGCCACTCCTTTTCTTTTTAGTTCTTCAATATTTTCCCGGGTAACTGTATTGGTAATAATTATTTTGTTATCAAGCCTTTCTGGCATGTATCTTTTAATATAATGAAAATCACCTGCTATAATATCTGCCCGGTTATAATACTTCCAGTATTTCTTTTTATTAACACCACTATTTTGTTTATCCCCGGTCGGATAAACCAGTTCAAAGGGAAGCATAGTAACTACCGGAGCTACAACCCTGGCTAAAATATCAAGGGTTTTTAAAGATTTTATGGAAACAGGAACCCCCAGGCAAAAAATTAAATCACCGAATACAATATTGGCCCCCAGTTCATTGAAGGTTTCAGCCATCCCAAACCTGTCCATTGCTGAAACCATCAGCACATTTTTGCCCTCAAAATCAAGACCCATTTCATTATACAGATATCTTACTACTTTTCTTTCCAGTGAATTCTTTAATCCACTACCGTCAACGGTCGGTGTTTTTTTGACATCTTTAATTAGTTTCCTGGCATCCCTGAAAGCATATCTATTTTTACCTGAATATATGTAAAGGTCAATACCACCCATTCCGAAGGCATCATACTTACCATCATATTCTGCAAATAATCTGGCAGCCTTCTTTTTATCCCCATCAGTTCCTTTACGTTCAATAATAAATTTTTCTCCCAGAATATCGGTCTCTACCCGATGGTCACGTTTGCTGGAACCAAGGCTAATACTTAAAACCTTTTTCATTATATCAACTCCTTTGTGAAAAACTATTATTATGTACTCAGGTATAAGTCATTATTTCCCCTTATAAAATTAAAAGTATATTTAATCATCAATAGAAAAATTTTTAATTATCTCTTCGATCCGGTCCGGATCAACATATATATTTTCTTTCAGGGGAGAATTACCCAGCTCAATCCCTACTATTTTACCATCCATAAGTTTGTCAACCAGATCCAGGCGCATATCGGAACCCAGGAATATTAATAAATCAAATTCCTTAAGTCTGGTTAAAATCTCCATAAGCAAATTAAATATTTCAAGACTACTCTTATTTTTTATAAAATCCCATCTTTCTTCTTCGGTTAAAAGCAAAATAAACTCGACACCATTTTTTTTAGCAATTTCAGTTATTTCCTGTTTATTGGCAATAGGAAAGCCTATCAGGGCTATTTTTTCTCCCTTTCTTACTTCACCGATACTTTCCAGCCGGGAAATAAAACTCCTTTCAACGTTAATCTCCCCGGCTACTTTTGACTGGGACAACCCCTTTTCCCTCATCTTCAAAATTTTGGTTATTGTTCTTTCTATTTTCTTTTTATATATAACCTTATCCCCAACCCGGAAGAAATCCAATCCAACCATCTCCTGTGCACAAAACTGTATACAATATTATTTTAACACTTTAACTATATTTGTCAAGGAAAATAATGTTATATGTAGGTTTAATATAATAAAAATTTATTAAAATAAAAAATAGACAGGCCCTGAAGCAAGAAATTGTATCAGATAGCTATTAATATGTTATAATAATAAAGAAAGCGAAATAGTCTTATAGTAAGAAGTAAACTCTTTTAAAAAAATTTTACTTACTTATAAAATAGATGCTGGGGGTTAATGGCAATGGTAATGGAAAGAAAGGAAGACCTCCCTGCCTTTACAGATATAACCTGTGATTCAAGAGAAGTAAAACCGGGATATGCTTTTGTAGCCATAACGGGGTTCAAAAATGATGGACATAATTTTATTGAAGAAGCTATTAATAAAGGGGCCAGTGTCATATTCACGGAAAAGGAAATAAAATCCCGGAGTGGTATTCCCATCGTCCGGGTTAAAGATAGTCGCTCTATACTGGGAAAGCTGGCAGCTGAATTTTATAATTACCCATCCCGCAAATTAAAACTGATAGGTGTTACCGGAACAAACGGGAAAACAACAACCACCCACCTGATTTATCATTTACTTAACTATAAAGGTAAAAATTCAGGGCTAATAGGTACAGTAAAAGTCGATACCGGTAAGAGAACAATACCCGGAAACTTAACAACACCTGAACCGGTTACCCTACAAAAATATCTTGATGAAATGGTAAAACACAATCTTAATTATGCCTGTATGGAAGTCTCCTCCCATGGTATCAAATTAAAGAGGATTACCGGTAGTCAATTTGCAATAAAAGTTGGTACTAACATTACAGTCGACCATTTTGACCTTCATTCAGACTTCTCTGATTATGTCCAGGTAAAAAAATCCTTTCTGGAAGATAAAAACCCCCATACCCTTGTTTTATTAAATAATGATGACCATTATTTAAGTTCTTTTGGTAATATCGCTAAAAATCAAATTGGGTATGGGATTACCACAAATACAGATATTACAGCAGAAAATATTAATTACAGCGGAATTACTACTGACTTTGTTTACTCACTAAATAAATCAATAAAAACCAGCCAGGGTAATAAAATAGGACCGATGAAGGTCCCTATTAATCTTAAAATACCTGGAGAACATAACATTTATAATGCCCTGGTAGCTATAACAATTGGCCTCTATTATGGTTTAACACCTGAAAAAATCCAGGACTTTTTTGGCCAGTTCAGGGGAATCTGGCGGAGATTCCAGGTGATTTACAACAAAGATTTTGCAATTATAGATGACTGTGCCCATAATCCCGGTAGCTATGGAGCAGTTTTTAAAACAGTAAGCCAGCTCAAATATAAAAATCTATTAATTGTTAATGCTATCAGAGGAAACAGAGGAGCCCAGATCAATAAAGGAAATGCAGAAACAATAGGAAAGTGGCTTAAAAAATTTCACAATTACTATTTGTTAACCACAAACTGTAATGATGTTGTTAAACCAATTGATAAGGTTAGCCCTGAGGAAGAAAAAGTTTTCCTGCAGGCCCTGGACAAAAACAATATTAAATATAGCCATCTCGATCAATTAAAACCTGCCTTAAAAAATGTTCTGGATAAGGTTACACCCGATGATATAATTCTCCTACTGGGGGCCCATGCTATGGATGAAGCCGGTGACATGATTCTAGAGATGATCAAGGAATAAAAGTATTATTCTTTTCTTTCTGACCCAGTTCTGTTCTATATTTAATCAAGACCTCTTTAACCCCCTGGTAGCAATTCATTTTGTTTACTCTGTCTTTAATATCACTGTTACCCGGTAACCCTTTAAGATACCAGCCAATATGTTTCCTCATCCTGGGTATAGCAACTTTTTCTCCATAATAAGCCACTGCCATATCAAGGTGTTTTATAGCCATATTAATTCTTTCTTCCCAGGTGGGACCGGGTAAATGTTCCCCCTTTTTTACTAAATAATATGCCCGCTTTAAAAGCCAGGGGTTTCCTCTTACCCCCCGGGCCACCATAACTCCATCACATCCGGTCTCTTCCATCATCTTTTTAGCATCTTCAGGGGTAAACACATCCCCATTTCCAATAACAGGTATAGTTACTTCCCTTTTTACCTCTCTGATTATATCCCAGTTGGCTTCTCCCCTATAAAAATCCTCCCGGGTTCTCCCGTGAATAGCAACCGCCTTCAATCCAACCTCTTCGGCAATTTTAGCTATATCTACAGCATTTACATGGCTATGGTCCCACCCCATACGTATCTTAACAGTAACCGGAATGTCAACAGCTGATGCTACTGCCTCCATCACTCTTTTGGCCCGCTCAGGAACTTTCATTAATGCAGCTCCAGATCCATTTTTAACTATCTTGGGGGTTGGGCAACCCATATTTATGTCTATTAAATCCGGTCTATAGTGATTTTTTATCTGTACCGCTGCCCGGGCCATGGTTTCAGGATCTCCCCCAAAAATCTGAATCCCGATAAGTCCTTTTTTCCCTCTATCAAAATCCATTAAATCCCTGGTCTTACGATTACCATATATTAAACCCTTACTACTAACCATTTCTGTATAAATTAGCTGGCAGTTCATTTCCCGGGAAATTTGACGAAAAGGATAATCAGTAACACCTGCCATTGGAGCCAGGATAATGGGGTTTTCTACAATCAGGTTGCCGATCTTCATAAGTTATTCACTCCACAATTCCGTTTATTTTGGCAATATAGTAGAGTCCGTCAAGGGTTAAAAAGGGATCTACTTTATCAATTTCATCTGTTTCAGATGCAATTAAACTAACCAGACCCCCGGTAGCAATAACTTCAGGAGTTTCCTTAAGCTCATCTTTAAACCTTTTAACAAGGGCCTCAACTAACCCGACAAACCCATATATAATACCAGACTGCATCCCGGCAACAGTATTTTTTCCAATGGCCTGGCCGGGGGTTTTAAATTCTACCCGGGGCAATTTAGCAGCATAGGAATATAGAGCTTCAGCTGAAATCCCAATACCGGGCGCAATAGCCCCGCCGAGGTATTCCCCCCGTTCAGATACAGCACAGAAGGTAGTTGCGGTACCAAAGTCAACTATAATTAAGGGACCACCATATTTATGATAAGCTGCCACTGCATTTACTACCTGGTCGGCCCCGACCTCACGGGGGTTATCCATTTTTAAGTTAATCCCGGTCCTGATACCGGGCCCTACTACCAGTGGTTCTAAATTAAAATACCGTGTTGTCATCTTCTTCAATATTCTTACCAGAGGAGGAACTACACTGGAAAGTATAATTCCGTCTATTCTTTTATAATTTACATTGGCCGAATTAAAGAGATTCAAAAACAAGATACCATATTCATCAGGTGTTTTATTTTTATCAGTGGAAATACGCCAGTGCTGAATCAATTTATCTTTTTTATAGATACCCATCACTGTGTTAGTATTTCCGACATCAATTGCCAATATCATTTATCCTTCCCCCTTCCTTATTTTTACCTTAACTCCCCTGATATTATTGTTTTTCAAAACCTATATATTATATTTGATATTCAGGGATATTATTCTACATCTTCAGGTTTAGTTGGTACTGTATATTCACCGTTAATAATCTTTTCTTTATATTCCTCTACAAGTTCCATTACATCCTCAGGAACCATTTCATTGGCATGTTCACTGGGGCCAACACCGTTTTCAGCAAGCCCATAAATTTTATGACCTGGTTCGAAATTGCCTTCATAAAGAGATTTAACCTCATTATAAACAGCAACATCAACCCGTTTTACCATACTGGTCAGGACATTTTCCGGAGCCAGGTGGGCCTGGGGTGAATCTACACCAATAGCATACAGACCTTTTTCTTCAGCAGCCTCAATAACTCCGATACCACAGGCACCAGAAGCGTGATAAATGATATCGGCACCCTGACCAAACTGGGTAAGAGCCAGTTCTTTACCGGCAGCAGGATCATCAAAAGCTCCAGTGTAGCCAATCATAATTTCGGCATCAGGGTTAGCAGCCTTTACTCCGGCCTCATATCCAGCCTGGAATTTCTGGATTAACGGCATTTCCATACCACCAACATAACCAACCTTTCCGGTTTCAGTCATTTTACCGGCAATTAATCCAACAAGGAAAGAACCTTCTTCTTCTTTAAAGGTAACAGAAGCTACATTGGGCTTATCAACCACAGCGTCAACGAGACCAAAGGTAGTATCAGGATACATCTCGGCAACCTGGTTTAGGGCATCCATCATTAAAAAGCCAATAGCCCAGACCATGTCATAATCCTGTTCAGCAAGACTGCTCAGGTTGGGTACATAATCTGTCATGGCATTGGACTCAACGACTTCTATTTCGATACCCAGTTCTTCCTCTGCTCTCTTCAAACCACGGTAAGCAGCATCATTAAAGGACTGGTCACCCAGACCCCCGACATCTGTTACCATGCCAACTTTAAATGTATCCTTGACAGCCTGTTCTTCTTCACCCTGGTTTAAATAATAAACTGCACCGGCAATAATAATAGCAACAATTAAAATAGTCAAAATTAGATTTGACCTTTTCACCGTATTACCCCCTTAGTATTTTAAACTTCTCAGACCGGTAAATATGTAAGACCATCCAAAAGGTCTGACCTGTCTAACCGGCCTGTCCTAAATATAAATTTCTTCATTAAAAAAAAATTTCCTGCTCAAAAAATGAATTATTTAATCTTTTTGCCTGAGGGTTACATCCCCGGCCCAGAATAAATGTTTATTCCCATCAGGGTCTATTAAAACCAGTTCTCCTCTCCTGGATATTGAAACCACTTTACCAGAAATAATCTCATTACCGGCCACTATATCAACCTCTTTACCCAGAATATCCATTGAATTTTTCCACTCTGTAACCAGGTCCCGATAACATCCATCTTTAAGTCTATTATAGTAATTTTCAAACTCCATTAAAATATCCTGAAGTAGTTCAATACGGTTTACGTTATGGCCACAGACCTGTTTAAGAGAAGTCGCCAGAGGTATCTTTGAAGGAAAACTATCCTGGTTTACATTAATACCTATCCCGATTATAGCTGTATTGATTACATCAGGAGTTGCCATAATCTCAGATAGAATACCACAGACCTTTTTACCCCTGATTAAAATATCATTGGGCCATTTTATTAAAACTTCAATCCCCAGTTTGTTAATTGCTTTTTTAACTACCAGTGAGGTTATAATAGTTAAAAATGGAGCCCTGTTTGAAGGAAGATGGGGCCTGACTATTACAGAAAACCAGAGACCGGTATATGGTGGGGAATACCATTTCCTCCCCAGTCTCCCCTTGCCACCTGTCTGTTCTTCAGCAATAACAATTGTTCCTCCACTGGCACCCCCTTTGGCCAGTTCTCGTGCTTTATTATTTGTTGAATCTATACTTGAAAAAACCCTGACCTCTTTACCAATCAGGTTTGTTTTCAGGCCGGCGAGGACTTCAGTTACTGTAATTTTATCGGGAACCTCAACCAGATGATAACCACGCCTGGGAACTGATTCTATAATATAACCCTTTTTCCGCAGATTTTTTATATATTTCCAGACGGCAGTACGTGAAACTCCAAGGGTATCACTTATATTTTCACCGGAGATAAATTTACCATTATTATTATGTAATATTTTAACCAGTTCTATTTCTTTTTTATTCAATTCCATTCCCCCCCTTTTCTTTTAATATCTTTATCATAAGCAAACTTCATATGAAAAATTTATAATAATCGACATTTAAGCTAACCTTTTAGTGTTGCAAACAAATCAATTAAGAAAGACCCTGACGTTATAGTATTAATTGCCCATGGTATATTAAGGATTGGAATTTATTTTTTTGTTAATTTATTATAATTAATGCTAAAATTGACTTCTGAATTTTATTGTATTATAATTTTATACGTAAAGCAACAGGATATGTAATGCAACAGACCATTTCACAAATACAACAGGATATGTAAGCAACAGACCACTTAACAACAGGGTTTATCCTGTGTGTCATACTGGTTTCTGTTTAAGGTTCCGGTCAGAGAACTATTTTCAAGAATGTAACTTGAATGTAACTTTCTGGGTTAGAAATTTTGAGTATGTATAAGTATGTAATGTACTTATTGGTTAGATACCATATCCAGAAATTTATATTACAAATCAGTAAAGGAAAGGTGGTATATTATGTCCCGGAGCAAAAGGAAAATAATGTTATTTGCTATAATTCTGGCTGTTGTTTTTACAACTGGTATCTTTGTCGGTTCACATTATGAATTAACCCCTACCAAAATTTATGCAGACCAGGAAAATGGCAGTTTAGTTGAAAACAATGAAGAAAATCCTGCTGATCAGGATAAGATTGTTATAACTGATACCAATATTTTCGCCGATATAGCGGCCAAAGTTGATGCCGGAGTTGTTAAAGTAACTTCATATACTAAAGTTCAGGGTGGGCAGTATTCAGACCCCTTTTTTAATGATCCTTTTTTCCGCTACTTCTTTGGTGATCAATTGCCTTATCCCGAGCAACAACCGCGACTTGAAGAAGGCTTTGGTACCGGATTTATTGTATCAAAAGATGGTTATATTGTTACCAATGAACATGTAATCCATGGAGCCGAAAAGATAGAAGTTACTATAAAGGGTTTCGATAAACCCGTGCCTGCAGAAATAGCCTGGTCTGACTTTAGCCTCGACCTGGCGGTTTTAAAGGTTAATGTAGATAGGGATTTAACCCCGATTAAACTTGGTGATTCAGATAAGATAAGGCCAGGTGACTGGGTTATTGCCATCGGTAATCCGTTCGGGTTTGAACACACCGTAACCATTGGTGTAGTCAGTGCCCTGGGTCGCCCCATTCAGATTCCAACCCAGGATGGGCAGGTAAGAACCTATCGGAATCTGATCCAGACCGATGCTGCTATTAACCCCGGTAACAGTGGTGGTCCTCTCCTGAATATAGACGGAGAAGTTATTGGAATCAACACTGCTGTAAGTGCCCAGGGCCAGGGTATTGGTTTTGCCATTCCGGCCAATGAGGTTAAGGAAATAGTAAATGACCTTAAAACCAAAGGGGAAGTTATCAGACCCTGGATTGGGATTTATATGAATAAAATAACACCAGATGTTAAAGAATACTTCAACCTTGATAACACAGAAGGAGCTATAATTGTCGGTGTTGTTGAAAATAGTCCGGCTGCTGAAGCAGGGATAAAACCATATGACATTATTAAAGAAATTGACCGCAAACCCGTTAATACCCCGGAAGATGTTGTTAATATAGTTAAAAACAAAAAAGTAGGAGATAAAGTCCTCCTCAAAATCTTAAGGAATGGGGACCCGAGATTAATCTTTGTTGAAATTGGTAAAAGGCCAAATCAATTTTAGATAAATATACCTCTGAATATTACCACCTCAATACTATCATACAATACCATATAAATAATCTTTACCATATAAATAATCCTTTTAAAAAGCAAACCCCCTGCCGGAAAAACCGACAGGGGGTTTTTGTGCCTACCAGATTTACCAGATTATTGTGCAGGCCAGAAACCGTAACATAGTTTTGCTTAATTTTGTCCAGTGTATCTAATTAATCACTATCCAGGTTAAGGCTAATATCCAGGGACTCAATCTGATGGGTTAAAGCCCCGACTGAAATAACATCTACCCCGGTCCTGGCAACCTCTATAATGGTATTCTCATCTATACCCCCGGATGCCTCTACTAAAGCCTTCCCTTCAATCTGTTTGACCGCTTCAGCCATGGTCTCAATGTCCATATTATCCAGCATTATTATATCAGCACCAGCCTCCAGCGCCTCTTCAACTTCAGTTAAAGTAGTGACTTCTACTTCAATTTTTGTAGTATGGGGGATATTCCTTCGTAAAGTGGTTACAGCTTTTTTAATACCACCGGCTGCCTTAATATGGTTATCTTTAACCATCACCGCATCGTAAAGCCCGAATCGATGGTTATAACCACCACCAACCCTGACAGCGTATTTCTCCAGTTGACGTAATGTTGGAGTCGTTTTCCGGGTATCAACTACCCGTACCGGAAAATCTTTAACTTTTGTAACCAACCGACAGGTCTTGGTAGCAATTCCCGATAACCTCTGCATAAAATTAAGGGCTGTCCTCTCACCTTTCAGTATACCTGCTGTCGGTCCAGTTATTTTTATTATTACATCACCGGCCCTGACCTGATCACCATCCCTCACCATGGCCTTAAATTCTATTTTACTGTTCACTGCTTCAAATACAGAGCGGGCCACCCCCACTCCAGCAACAACACCATCCTCCTTAACAATTATCTTTCCGGAGGACCTGTGAGTGGATGGTATTAAATAATCTGTTGTTAAATCGCCAAACCCTATATCCTCTTCAAGGGCTTCAATAATGACTTTCTCCAGATAAATATTATTTAACTTCATGAATCCTCCCCTCCGGACTAAGTTTATCTACCAGGACATGTTTATTCCCCCAGCCAGGTTTTATTTCCGGATAATCTTCCCTGAAATGCCCACCCCGGCTTTCTTTTCTTAACAGGGCACTCCTGGAAATAATTCCAGCTACTGAAAGCATATTCTTTAGCTCCCATAACTCAACATTACTATATTTAAATTTATTAAGCTTAACCTCTGTCTCTTCTATCCACTTTATCATATCTTTTAAGGTTTTCTCACTCCTGATAATACCTACCTGATGGGACATCTTCTTTTTCAACTCTTCTTTTATCTGTTTTATGACCATTACCTTTCCATAAGGTAATAATTGAGGAACCTTGAGATTTTCTTCTGGTAGGGGCAGGACATCGGCTTCCATTTTCAGGGCCCTGTATATTCTATTACCAAAAACAAGTCCTTCCAGAAGAGAATTGCTCGCCAGTCTGTTGGCACCATGAACACCGGTACAGGCAACTTCCCCGACTGCATAAAGACCAATTAAATTTGTTCTACCATAAGTATCAGTCCTTACTCCTCCCATCATATAATGGGCTGCAGGAACCACCGGAACCCAGTCCCTGGTTATATCTATACCATGCTCTTTAAGGGTTCTAAATATAGTTGGAAATCTGTTTTTAACAAAATCGGCATCTTTATGGGTTATATCCAGCCACACATGAGGTTTATTATCTCTTTCCATTTCCTGCAAAATTGCCCGGGCTACTACATCCCTTGGGGCCAGTTCAGCCAGGTCATGGTATTTATCCATAAAGCGTTTACCTTCACTGTTTCTAAGAACAGCCCCTTCACCCCGTAAGCTTTCTGAGATTAAAAAAGAAGAACCGTGTTTATTATAAAAAACAGTGGGGTGAAACTGGATAAATTCCATATCCATTATTATGGCCCCTGCCCTGTAGGCAGCTGCCACTCCATCCCCGGTGGTTACCTCAGGGTTACTGGTATTATGGTAGACCTGTCCACAACCACCACTTGCCAGAATTACAGCTCTGGCCAGGTAAACAATATATTTTTTTTGATTATTATCCCAGACCAGGACTCCATCCACATGGTTGCCCCGGTTTAATTTAACCAGGTCAATCATAAAATTTTCTTCTTTAAGGGAAATATTTTTGGATTTAGTTATAGCCCGGGTCAGGGATTCCCGAATTTCTTCACCGGTTGCATCCCCCCGGGCATGGAGAATTCGCCTCTTGCTATGGGCTCCTTCTCTGGTTAAATCAAGTTCCCCTTCTATATGATCAAATCTTGTACCCATCTTAATTAATTCCCGGACCCGGTCTGGACCTTCAGTAACTAACACTTCTACCGCCTTTTCATCACATATTCCGGCCCCCGCTTTAAGGGTATCTTCCATATGAAGTTTCCAGGAATCACCCCTGTCTATAACTGCAGCAATACCCCCCTGGGCATACTGAGTGTTACTATCCTCCAGTTTTTCCTTGGTTAAAACAGAAACCTCACCCAGACTGGCCAGTTTGAGGGCAGTATACAGACCAGCTATTCCAGTCCCGATTATAACAAAATCTGTAGTTTTATATTTTATATCTCCCATGTTTATCCACCCTACCGTCATTTAGTGAGGTTATTTGACCTCCAGCATTTTTTTCAAGGCATTATAGGCCCTGGTTCTTATGTTTTCCGGTATTTCTACCCTTGTTTCCATTTTTTCCAGTGACTTAAGTACTTTATCAAGATTAGTTTTTTTCATATTGGGACATATCAACTTAGGGCTTAAGACAAAAAACTTTTTATCAGGGTTTTCCTTATTAAGTCTATGGATTAGTCCCTGCTCGGTACCAACAATTATGGTATCAGCTTCACTCTCGCGACAGTATTTTAATATTCCGGCAGTACTATCAACATGATCAGCCAGTTCCACCACTTCAGGGGGACATTCAGGGTGAACTACTATCGGGGCGTCCGGATGGGCTGCTTTAACCTCTTTTACCTCCTCTGGATCAACACGATGGTGGGTAGTACAGTAGCCATCCCAGATGATAACTTCTTTACTGGTACGGCGGGCTACATACTGGCCCAGATTTTTATCTGGTACAAATAAAACCTGATTCCCTGGTACTGACTCAACAACTTTAAGGGCATTTGAAGAAGTACAGCATATATCACTTTCAGCCTTAACAGCAGCCGTTGAATTCACATAAGTAACTACGGTTGCCCCGGGGTATTTCTTCTTCATTTCCTTAAGACCATCCACATCTACCATACTGGCCAGAGGACAGCCTGCCTCTTTTTCCGGTAAAAGAACAGTCTTTTCAGGAGACAGTATTTTAGCACTCTCGGCCATAAATTTAACCCCACAGAACACAATGACATCTGCATCTGTTTCAGCAGCCTTACGACTTAACCCAAAGGAATCTCCAACAAAATCAGCTACATCCTGTACTTCACCAATTTGATAATTATGGGCCAGGATGACGGCATTACGTTCTTTTTTTAATTCTTTTATCCTCTCAATAACCTCTTTTCCCATGTTATACCCTCCCATCTGGATACATTCATCACAATATAACCCGGAATTTATCATTTTAAAAAAACAGTAATTACATTATATATCTTTATTAATAATACCACACATTTTTTGTTTCATTCAACTCTAAACACCTGCCAGGCAGAAAAACCTACCCCTGTTACAACAAAAACAGGGGAAAAACCCCTGTTTTTGTAGTTCAAGTCAATCCCCTGCCTTAATGGGCCTGAAAACCCTTTAATCCTTTGTTAAATTTATAGCTTTATTATTTATTAAAACCATACTTAAATAAGTATATAGGGGAATATGGATTAATTGACCGATCATCCTGGGTATAATAGTAGCCTTAATGGGAACTAAAAATAGTGATTGAAGGAAATATGGGACCAGTACAACAGAAGTTATCCCTTGACCTATTCCAATGGCTACCAGCAGGGTCCAGAAAGTCCTCTTTTGCCTGAAGAGGTAAAAAACAACTAAACCGGGAATTATACCCGTTAATGCCGAGGTCAGTGTAAAATGAGGCATATATGCCCCCATTGGATTTATAAAATAGCCAACAAGATCTGAGATAAACCCAACTAACCCCCCGGCCAGGGGACCAAAAGCGACCCCGGCCAGTATAATCGGCAGACCACCAAAACCTATCCTTATACTCTCAACACCCGCCATTGGTAGTCTTATACTTAAAAACCTGGTTAAAACAATACTAATTGCTGTTAGGAAGGCAAGATAAACAATCTTTCTGGTAGATATCATTTTTAAACCACCTCCTTCTCTTTGGGTACGGCAGAATACCCCCACCAAAGAGAAAGGATAAAACTCTTTGGACAGCGGACGCGGTGGCTATACCGCAGCCTGATAGGCATTTCGTCTTAAGGCAACGTCCCATCCTTAAGCACTATTTACGCATAGCCACCTACTCTGCCATGTTTATTTAATTTTAGCATAACTACCTTATCAGTTACAAGTTCATATTTTACAACAGAATATTTAATTTCTTATTTTTTTACCTGATGAAAGTATTTTAATATCAGGTAATTAACATAATTAGTTGAGTTAATTTCATAAATTTATAATTATTGGTTTTTTAATCTGGCCTCCGGTTTTACGGCCAGAAAAATTAATTATTAAAGACCCTGAATAACTCAACCCTTGATTTCTAAAATAGACCGCTTATTTTGCCGTCAGCATCTATATCTATTCCTTCAGCAGCAGGTTTTTTTGGTAAACCGGGCATCGTCAGGACAGGTCCTGTCAGGGGAATTATAAACCCTGCCCCTGCTGATAAATTAACCTCTCTTACATTTATTCTAAACCCTCTAGGCCTTCCCTTTAAAGAGGGATCATCAGATATTGAACTCTGGGTTTTGGCCATACAGATCGGTAGTTTATCATAGCCCAGTTCAGTATATTTATCTATCTGTTTTAATGCTTTACTGGTGTAATTAACCCCGTCAGCCCCGTAAATTTCTTTTGCAATTTTTTCAATCTTGTCGGTAATAGGAAAGTTAACATCATATAGATAACTGAACTGGCCGGGGGTATTTTCTAGGACATCAACCAACTTTCTGGCCAGATCCAGTCCTCCCTCTCCACCTCTGGCCCATACTTCTGAAATAGCAACCGGCACTCCCATCTCTTCACATTTATCCCTTACAAGGTTCAACTCTGCTTCTGTATCCCCGGGGAATCGATTAATGGCCACAACTGATGGCACACCAAATTTAGAAACATTTTCGAGGTGTTTTTCCAGGTTTTCAAAACCCCTGGCAAGGGCGTCTAGGTTTTCCTCAGACAGGCTATCTTTATCCACCCCACCGTGCATCTTTAGTGCCCTGACAGTGGCCACAACCACGGCCGCATCAGGATTAAGTCCAGCATACCTGCACTTAATGTTAAAAAATTTCTCAGCACCGAGGTCGGCTCCAAACCCGGCCTCTGTAACAGTAATTTCACCGAGTTTAAGGGCCATTTTGGTTGCCATAATACTATTACATCCATGGGCAATATTGGCAAAGGGACCACCGTGGATAAAGGCCGGAGTATTTTCAAGGGTTTGAACCAGATTCGGTTTAATAGCATCCTTTAACAGGGCTGTCATTGCTCCAGATACCTTTAAGTCACCTGCGGTTATTGCTTCCCCATCATAAGTATAACCTACTACTATATTACTTATCTTATTTTTCAGGTCTTCTAAATTGTTGGCCAGGCATAGAATAGCCATAATCTCTGAGGCCACTGTAATCATAAACCCATCTTCCCGGGGAACACCATGGGCTTTACCACCCAGACCAACAACGATATTCCTGAGGGCCCTGTCATTCATGTCGACTACCCTTTTCCAGGTCACTGAAGTAGGATCAATCCCCAGGTCATTACCCTGTTTTATATGGTTATCTATTACAGCTGAAAGTAAATTATGGGCAGCCCCAATGGCATGTATATCACCAGTGAAATGTAAATTTATATCTTCCATCGGTAAAACCTGGGAATAACCGCCACCGGCTGCTCCACCTTTTATCCCCATCGTCGGGCCTAAGGACGGCTCCCTTAAAGCAATAATGGCCTTTTTTCCTAACAGGTTAAGGGCCTGCCCCAGCCCCACCGTAGTGGTCGTTTTTCCCTCACCGGCCGGGGTTGGTGTAATAGCCGTTACCAGAACCAGCTTGCCGTCCTTTTTATCATCATCAATGATATCGGTATTTACCTTTGCTTTGTACTTCCCATATAACTCAATCTGGTCTTTATGTAATCCTGCCTTTTCTGCTATCTCCTCAATAGGTTCCATCCTGGCATCCTGGGCAATCTCAATATCACTTTTCAACTCAAACTCCCCTTTCTTTTTTAATCTTGTTCATTAAATTCCATGTAACTATATAAATATCCTTCTTTAATTATTTTTATTTAGAAAGGGGCATTTAATTAAAAAAACAGGGCATTTCAATGCCCTGAAAAAATTAATCTTTTTTATCTGCCAGAGAAATTACAACAAAGAATACCAGGGATATTACCGCTGAATATACTTCAACTGGTATTCCCCAGGCCTCAAATCCGGTTAAAATACCGGTTATGGCAACCAGACTGCCGGCAAAAATAGCTGAAATGGCCCCCTTACGGGTTGCCCCGCGCCACAGTACCCCTCCGATCAGGGGAATAAAAACACCGGCGGTATACATTGTATATGAATAAATCAAGGCATCAATCACAGTTGGAACCAGTAGGGCAATAATCAGGGCTAAAAGACCGAGAACACCGGTCGTAACTCTTGAAATTGTTAAAATCTGACCCTTATCCCTGTCCTGACCGCGGTTAAACACCTCAAACCAGAAATCCTT
The DNA here is from genome assembly GCF_000020485.1 of Halothermothrix orenii H 168. Lineage (GTDB taxonomy): Bacteria > Bacillota > Halanaerobiia > Halanaerobiales > Halothermotrichaceae > Halothermothrix > Halothermothrix orenii. The sequence continues at coordinate 69,196 of NC_011899.1, read as the reverse complement.
GATAAGGTGGGAGGTACCTGCCGTCAGTAGGGAATCAGCCGTAGACATAATTGCTGCAAGAAGGGCTGCCAGAAAGACTGCCCCCAGACCCAGGGGGAACAATTCCTGAACAAGACGGGGTAAAGCCATACTGGCATCTGTCATTTCCGGAAAATACATTCTGGCTCCCATTCCTGTAATTACAGGAAAGAAACTGATAATAATTAAGAAAATACCTCCGATAAAAGAAGCCTTTCGGGCCGTTATCCCATCCTTACTGGCAAATAACCTCTGGTAAAAATCCTGTCCGATAAGGGTATACATTACAGTAGGTAATAATATCCATAAAATGGTCGTCCATCCAAACCCAAAAAGGTTAAAATAATCAACACCTGGACTCACAGTAGATAGGGATTCCTTTAACCCGGATAACCCTCCAGTATTAGATAATACCATTGAGGCCGCAATAACCGTCCCCACCCCGGCAATAATTACCTGAATAAAATCAGTTATGGTGGCAGCCCACAGTCCTCCCAGGACAGTATAAATTATAAATATAAGGGTTGCTATAATAGCCCCGGCATTACCTTTGATACCGAGTATAGCCAGGGCACTTTTAGCTGCCAGTACCTGGGCAGCAATGATTCCTATTATTGCAACCACTGATAGTATGGCGCCGAGGACTCTTACCGTTTTTCCACCATATCTATGTGCTAGATAATCGGGAACAGTATAAAGGGATAAATCCCTGAATTTACCTGCAGTTAGAAATGATAAAAATAATAGTCCAATTCCACAGCTTATCCCATACCAGGCTCCAGAAAACCCATGAATAAATCCGTACTCACCACCACCTACTACCATACCTCCACCAAAATGGGTAGCAGCCAGAGCTCCGGCCGTCAGCCATAAACCGAGCCTTCTTCCGGCCAGTAGATAATCGGTTAAACCCTTAATTTTTCTGTTGGCCCAGTACCCGATTGCCAGTAATAATAGCATATAGACTATAACTGTTGTTAAAACCATCTATATCCCTCCGTTTTTTTAATCTCTTTAATACTTTATCACTTTATTATATTAAAGTCAAGAAAAAAATAAATCAGTAATTGGTTATAATAATTAAAAAAAATAATTTAAAAATAAAATTTGTTAACGGCTGAAAGTATCTAAAATAAAACTTGTACATAATTTCCTGGAAATAAAAAATGCCAGCATGAAGCTGGCATTAATAAAGTGACTAATTTTGAAGTAATAACACTATTTTATTAAAATCTATTATTTGTCATTATTTTCATGTTCTCTGTTTTCATTTTCATCTGTAGAATTATCAATACTATCATCATCAAGGGGTTCTCCCTTAATGAGTTTCTGGAGTTGTTCGGCATCAAGGGTTTCTCTATCTAATAATTCCCTGACAATCCTCTCAACCTTGGCTGTATTTTCCTGAAGAATCTTTTCAGCTCGCTGATAACAGTATTCTATGATAGAACTCACTTCTTTATCAATTTCAGCTGCAATTTCCTCACTGTAATTTCTCTGTCGGGATATATCCCTTCCCAGGAAAATCTGCTCATCGTGCTTATGACCCAGGGTTAGAGGTCCAAGTTTTTCACTCATACCATATTCAGTTACCATGGCCCGGGCCAGTTTAGTAGCCCGTTCCAGGTCATTCTGGGCTCCGGTACTAATATCTTCAAGGAAGATTGATTCAGAAGCCCTACCTCCAAGTAAAACCGTTATCTGGTCTAACAATTCCTGTTTAGACATAAAGTTTTTATCCTCTTTAGGAAGGGCCCATCTCATTCCTCCGGCCCGGCCCCGGGGAACTATTGATATTTTATGGGTTCTGTCGGCATGTTCCAGAAGATCACCAACCAAAGCATGCCCGGTTTCATGATAGGCTACAAGTTTACGTTCCCTTTCTGACATGACTTTACTCTTCTTGGCCGGTCCGGCAATTACTTTATCTATGGCATCATCAAAGTCTTCCATTGTTATTTTGTTTTTACGCCGCCTTACAGCCAGAATAGCAGCCTCATTGGCCAGATTTTCCATATCAGCCCCGGTAAAACCAGGGGTTCTTTTAGCCAGTACTTCAACATCAACATCGTCAGCAACCGGTTTATTCCGTAGATGAATCTTTAAGATTCCCATTCTACCCTTAACATCCGGTTTATCAACAACAACCTGACGGTCAAAACGACCAGGCCTAAGCAGGGCCGGATCAAGAACATCAGGTCGGTTTGTGGCTGCCATAACAATAATACCTTCATTGGGCTCAAAACCATCCATCTCTACAAGCAGCTGGTTTAAGGTCTGCTCACGTTCATCATGGCCACCACCGAGGCCAGCACCACGTTGCCGCCCCACGGCGTCCAGCTCATCAATAAATATAATACAGGGAGCATTCTTTTTGCCCTGTTCAAATAAATCCCTGACACGTGAGGCACCGACCCCGACAAACATTTCAACAAAATCAGAACCACTGATTATAAAGAATGGAACACCGGCCTCACCAGCCACAGCCCTGGCCAACAAGGTCTTACCAGTTCCAGGAGGTCCTACCAGAAGGACTCCTTTGGGGACTTTGGCCCCCATTCTGGTAAATTTATCTGGATTTTTTAAAAACTCGACAACTTCCTGTAATTCCTCTTTAACCTCTTCATAATTAGCAACATCCTCAAAAGTAACTTTTTTTCCATTTTCACTGAGTCGGGCGCGGCTTTTCCCGAAGGACATCATCTGACTACCGCCACCCTGCATACGCTGCATTATAAAAAACCAGGCTCCGATCAATAATATAATCGGTAAGATATACGCCAACATGCCCGTCCACCAGGGGGCAGTCGGTTCGGGTTCTGTTTTAATTTCAACATCAGCCTCTCTCAGTTCAGCCATCAAATCCGGTACTGCTTCTGGCGGTATAGGTACATTAAACTCTCTATGATTATAGGTACCTTTAACGGCTTCATTACCAATAATAGTTACCTCATTTATTTTTCCCTGTTCCACATAATTAATTAAATCACTATAGGTAAAATCCTTAATAGTGTTTACATCTGTATCAACAATAGTGTTTACATCTGTATCAACAAAAAATTGGGCAACCAATATTGAGAGGGCAATGAGTACTAAATAGAATCCTATATTTTTCATAAAGTTGTTCAAAACAGGTTAACCTCCCCTCAAGGTAAACTATCTCATTACAACAATTTATAATTATATCATAAGAGAATTAATTTGACAATACTGGCAATTTTACTATACAGATCAGGAATAAAGTTCTTCTTTAAGCACCCCTATAAAGGGCAGGTTCCTGTATTTTTCAGCATAATCAAGTCCATATCCAACCACAAATTTATCAGGAACCTCAAACCCATTAAAATCAACCTCAACCTGTTTTTCTACCCGTCGCTCCGGTTTATCCAGCAAGGTCACAATTTTTATACTGGCCGGTTCGCGGGTTTTAAGCATATCGACCACATGTTTCAGGGTTAATCCTGTATCTATAATATCTTCAACTATCAATACATGTTTGTTTTCAATGTTTTCTTCAAGGTCCTTAATAATCCGGACAACCCCTGAGGAAGAAGTACCCTGACCATAACTGGAAACATCCATAAAGTCTATAGTCACTGGCAAATTAATATGCCGGGCCAGGTCAGCAGCAAAAATAACAGCCCCCCTCAAAATACAGACCATTATAACCTCATCTTCAGGATCATAGCTGTTACTGATTTCCTCTCCAAGTTCTTTAATGCGATTCTGGATTACCTCTTCAGGAATAATAATTTCTTTAATATCTTTCATCATAATATTTGTTGATGGCATAGTTTATTCCTCCTTATTATTGGTTATTTCAAATCTGACTATTTTTTTGGTATCATCTGTAATTTTAAATCTATCATCCATCCTTAAACCGGCTAACCAGATAATCCTCCCCTTGTTGTCCAGGATTACAGGAATATTCTCTCTTTGATAACGGGGAATTTTTTCATCAATAAAAAAATTCTTTACCTTTTTATATCCCTTCATTCCCAGTGGAATGAATCTGTCTCCAGGTTTTCTCGGTCTAACAATTAATGGTAACTCTATTTTTTCAAGATCACAAAGGCAAATACCTGGATTTTGAACAAGTTGCCGCCAGTTTGAAGGGAGTTTTTCCTCTGACACCTTTAATATTATTCCCCGGGGCAGGTCAATTTCTGCTGGGATATTAAAATTTATGCAGTACTCGTTTATTTTTTTATTTTTCCTGAATATTATTTTATCATAACTTTTTTCAACAACAACCCCATCTGGCAAATCAAAACGTTTTCCGGTAACCTTTGATTTAATGAGATTCTCAACCATCTCATAGTGTTTCCGGTATAAATTATTATCCTCTCCCTTTAGCTTGCTGTTGACAAGGGAGGTAATCCTGCGCCTTATAACCAGGGGTAATTTAAATAGTTTCTCCAGTGACAGGATAACATAGTCCTGCCCTTTATCTACCAGTACCTTTTTAAGATTTTTTTCAGCCTGATAATCCAGAAAGTTATTTTCTTCCCTTACTACTTCAGCCATCTGGTAAATAACATCCTTTAATCCCGGATTGATTTCATCTTCGATATATGGAATAATATGATGCCTTATTTTATTCCTGGTATAGATTGTTTCCTGATTGGTAGGGTCATATACTGGATTTAAATTTCGCCTTTGACAATAATCCATTATTTCCTGCCTGTAAATATTTAAGAGGGGGTGAATTACCTCAACCCCTCCAATCCTTGATACCGGATCGATACCGGTCAAGCCTTTTAAACCGGTCCCCCGGAACATATGGAGAAAAACGGTTTCTACCAGATCATCTTTATTATGGGCAACAGCTATTTTATTCAGGTTTAAACTATTAACCCATTTTATCATTAAATTAAACCTGACTTTCCGGGCTGCTTCCTCAGGAGATAACCCTTCATCATTCATCAACCCGGGTACGTCAAACTCTTCAATAATACATTTAAGACCATAGTTGTTTGTTATATTTGAAACATACCTTGCCTCCCGGGCTGCTTCCTGCCTGAATTTATGGTCTAAATGGAAGACAACCAGTTTCAAACCATATTCATCTTTAACCCTGACCAGCATATCCAGCAGGGTCAGGGAATCAGGTCCTCCAGATACACCGACAAGGACCCCATCTCCCTTTTTAATAAGTTTATGATGGTTAATATATTCTCTAAATTTCTTCAGCAACTCCAAGAGTACAAACCCCTTTAGGCTTTAAAGCCCGGTTTTAATAGCAACTTATTCAACCTATTCTACATATTAGTTTAAATTTCCTGCTTTTTTTCTAAAAATTTGTTGACCTTAAATACAATAATAGTTAAATCATCATCAACTCCGCCCTGGGCCCCGGTAACAACCTCCATAAGATATGATGCCAGTTCTCTGGGGTTATCAAAAGAACAATTCTGAAGTATTCTCATAAACCAACCTTCTTTGTCCTGAATGTCAGGACTCGAATCCAGGACCCCATCGGTCACCATAATAACAAAATCATTTTCCTTTAGGTTTACAGAATGAGTAGAAATTTCAACCTTCTCTAAAATTCCAACCGGTAAGGAAGAAGCCTTTATCTGCAAAACCTCAAAACCCCGTTTCACAAAGCTTGATACTGCCCCGATTTTATTGAAGATAAGTTCCCCGGTAAAAGTATCAAAAAAGCCGATATCCAGAGTTGTAAAACTTTCTTCCTGGCTTCTGAAATACAGGGCTGAGTTAATTGTCCGTATCGCCAGATCCCGGTCAAAACCGGCTTCAATAATCTTTTCAAGGAGATTCACAGCAGCTTTACTTTCCTGATAGGCCTTTTTCCCAACTCCCATCCCATCACTTAAGACAATTAAATCCTTACCATCCCTCAAAGGTCTAAAAAGATATGTATCCCCTGATATTTTCCCGGTACTTGCCTTCTGTAAAACAGCATATTCAAGGCTATAGCTACCCCGGGGGGCGTATAATAATTTACAGGGAATATCTTTAAGTTTATTACCACACTTTTTATTTATTACCCTGAAATTATATTGGTATTCAGAGCTAATAAGGGGTAAAAGCTGTTCTTCACAGGGTCTGGTATCACTACAGGGTTCCATTTCTGCTACAATATTAAGACGGGATGAATAAATATTAGTATCAACCTCCAGATTATAAACATCAATTCCCCGGTTAACAGCCCTTTCATATATGTGGGAAAGTGTCGGGTTATCCCTTAGTACAATACCTGAAGACTGGGAAAATTGCTGAATTATTTCGCTCAGTCCCGCCAGTTGTTCAGAAACAATACGCTGTTTATCATCCAGTCTTTCCCGCCAGAATTTATTTACCTGGTATATTTCATAACTACTTTTAACCCCACCGATAATTTTGTTGATAAAAGGACATTTATCTTTAAATAGGTTATTAAACATTGGTTTTTCTATTTTACCGGCTTTCCTGGCCTTTTCAACTAACCTGCTGAGTTTCATATAGGTGTCTGCCCGTTCCTTTTTCCAGCATATTTTAAGTCGGGGGCATCTCTGACAGACTTTATTTTTTAAAATAAACGCCAGGTCTTCCAGGTTCTCTTCTTCTTCCTCATCAGGTAAAACCTCTTTAAACGTAACACTTAATTCTTTAAAAACCCGGCTCAATTCCAGCAGGTGTTGTTTAAAAATTTTATTTAACTCATTATCTGTTTTCAACTTTTTAACCCGGGAAGGACTGGGTTTTAAACCCGACAGTAGTTGTACCCACAGGGATTCAGATATCACCAGATAAAGGGCCAGCGCAATCCCAAACCCATAACCAGCCTCTTTTAAATCATATAATCCTGGTGAAAAACCAGAATATACTAAAAAGGTTAAAAAATAACCTACTATAAACATATATTTAGGTTTTCTTTTAAAAAGCCCTGTTATAACGCCGATAATTAAAATTCTCAACATAACTACAAATGGTATCAGACCCAGCCCACTCAATATTAAACCATACAACACCGAAACAGTAACTGCATAACTAAACCCGGAAATATAGGCAACACCACTGACAAACAAATAGATAAATGTATGTAAGACAAAAAAGGGAACAAAATCAATATTGGCAATCCCCACCAGAAATCCCAGACTGGTTATCAATAACACCACTGGTGAAGCCTTTACAAACCCCTGCTTATCAAAAATATGTATTCTGGTACCCTTTAATAATAAAAAAACTAGTATAATACCAAGGGCTTCAATACCTGTTATTACAAACCAGTAAAGGGGTTTTTGATAAATTATCCCTCTGACAATGGACAGGGCAAGATAGCATAATCCCGTAGCTACCGGAAAGAAAATAGAATCTTTCCCTTTTTTAAAAAAACTACTGAGGATAACCCCTGAAAATCCAGCCAGCAGATAAATAAGATTCAAATAATCTCCATTCCAGGCCAGCCCTGCTCCACTTACTACAGTGATGTAAATCATTACCAGTGGGCTTTCCAGGGCAAAACCCATCCAGTATATCAGGGAAAAAGGGTAATATCCACTAAACACCTCTGCCCTGCCGAGGATAAAACCTAAAACCCCGATTATCAGGTAATAAAAAAAATATGATAATTTACTTTTGGTTTTAATATTATCTTTCAAAAAACTATAATTTTTTACTGATTCAACTTGTCCAAACACTTCAGGCATCCCTCCTGTTTTTTCCAGCGCATACTAATATTATAAAATAAATTAGTTAATTTAACTGTCGAGAAACAGAGAGATGCCTTCAAAATTTTACCCTATAAAGTGCCTTTATATCCAAAAAAGCTTTATTATTTTACAGGTAAGCATTCTGGTATAAATATTTTTAGATAAAAGAAAAAAACAGCCCGGAGGCTGCTATTATGTTCATATATCACTGTAAACACAAAGATTAAGATATTAAAATATTCATATTACATAAATAAAATGGTGCCGGGGGTCGGACTCGAACCGACACGGGCGAAAACGCCCACCGGATTTTAAGTCCGATGCGTCTGCCAGTTCCGCCACCCCGGCCTGTTCAACTGACAGAAATATTATAATATAATTAATGGCTTAAGTCAAGCATTTCTTTTATCAATCCATATAAAATATCGTGTTCACTGACGGTAATGTGGTCAAGAGCCAGATAATCGATAATTGCTAAAGCAATAATAGTCCCGGCCACTATTATATCAGCCCGTTCCGGCTGAAGTCCAACTATCTTACGCCTTTCTTCCAGAGTTTTTCCTGCCAGCCTCAACAAAATCTCTTCTATTTTATCCCGGGTTATTTTATAACCATGTACTTTATCCCGGTCATATTTTTTCATTTTTAAATCAATAGCAGCCAGGGTTGTTATAGTACCACCTACTCCAATAACATTTATTCCGGCAGGATTTAACTTCAACTTTCCCTTGAGCATCCTGTTAATTACTTCTTTAATCCGGGCAAGGTCCTGGCTATCGACAGGTTTATCAGGGGTTTTTATATACCTTTCTGTCATCCTTACAGCTCCCATATCCAGACTTTTAAAACTAAGTCCAGAGGGTTGTTGCCAGATAAATTCAGTACTCCCACCCCCGATATCAATAATTAAAAAATCATTCCCATTAATATCAAAACTGGCTCCAGTATAGGTTAACCTGGCCTCTTCAACTCCTGAGATTACTTCGAGCTCATATCCTGTCCTTCTTTTAACAACATCAAGCAGAATATTGCTATTCCTGACATCCCTCAGAGCACTGGTCCCTACAATCCTGATCCTTTCAACCCCCAGCCCCTCCATTTTATTTACAAAAAATTCTATGGCATACAGGGTTCTCCTCACCGCATCATAATTCAAAAGTCGTTTTTCATCAACACCCTGTCCCAGTCTGGTGGTTTTTAAATCAAAACATATTTCTTCTAACTTATCACCGTATTGCTCTACTGCTAACATACGGCAGGAATTAGTGCCTACATCAATAGCCCCGACTTTCATCATTCACCAGCCTCCATTCTGCAGAGATTACACCTTTCAGGCCAGTCAAGTTTCTCCCAGACCAGTCTACCTACAGGATTAACCCCGTTAACCAGATAATCAGCCAGGTGGGTATGGAGACATTTAATACCTTCTTTATTTCTGATTCCCCCCACCCCTGATTCCAAAAGGACTTTTAAAATATCGGGAGACCCTCTCCTTAGTTCTGCCACCTCATCTTCACCAAGAAGAGAACGGCGCTTTTGAGCATAAATCTTATGAGCCCTTTCCAGCTCCTCTTTCAAAGCCGGATTTTTATTAATTTTTTCTGTTAATTCTTTAACCAGGCCCTTTTCTTCTAATCTGGAAACTTCTTTAACCAGATAGGGGCAGCTTAACCAGAAAGTTGTCGGAAAAATACCTTTATCAGAACTATAGGGTAGGGTTAATAATACAGCCGGTTTTTCAAAGGGGCATTTCAGGGGTATACCACCAAGGTTGTCCGGCTCCCGCCCAAGTTGTTTTCTAATTATCTCCAGTTCAGATTTACTTACCTTCATAGACCATCACCCATATTTATTATAAACTAAAAAAATAATATTACCAGCATAAAAAAACACCCCCAATAACTTGAGGATGTTTGGTCAATATCATTTATCTGGATCATTTATCTGGTCTTCTTATAGCGGCCCCCACGTTTGGCTTTCTGGTTTTTTAAATCCTGTAATTTTTCATTACTTTCTTTCAGGAATTTAGCCATTTTTTCTTCGAAAGACATATTAGGAGCACTATCTACCCTGTCCGAAGGGTTATCCAGACGTTTTATTGATAGTCCAATTTTACCGTCTTTGTCAATATTAATTACCTTTACTTTAACCGTATCATTCTTTTTCAGGTAGTTACCAACATCTTTAACATAAGTATTTGCAATCTCTGAAATGTGAATTAAACCAGTATCCCCCCCTGGCAATTCGACGAATGCTCCAAATTTTGTAATTCCGGTAACTTTGCCTTCAACAGTACTACCAACATCGATGGACATTCTAAAAAAATTCCTCCTCAGATTTAATTAATATTTGTTTTATTATATTATACATTAGATATAATGTCAACCCTACAACTTCATACTCAGGGAAATCCTGTTTCGCCTCTCATCTACCTCTAATATTTTAACCTTTACAGTATCCCCTACCTGTACCACCTTGAGGGGATCATCTACATAATCATGACTCATTTCAGAAATATGAACAAGCCCGTCCACCTTGACCCCAATATCAACAAAAGCACCAAAATCCACTACATTCCGGACCGTACCCTGAAGGAGCATGCCAGCCTCTAAATCTTCCATTTTCAATACATCAGACCTGAAGATAGGTTTAGGTAATTCATCACGCGGGTCGCGTCCCGGTTTTTTTAAAGCATCTACAATATCTTTTAAAGTTGGTATTCCTGTCTCCAGTTTTTCAGCCCTGGATTTTATATTGATGGAGTCCAGCTCTTCACGCACTTCCTTAAGCTTTTCCTTATCAGTAATATCTAACAGTTTAAACCCGACATCCTGTAATAGACCTTTAGCGGCCTGATAGGATTCAGGATGGATTGGGGTATTATCCAGGGGATTTGTTCCATCCGGTATTCTTAAAAAACCAGCTGCCTGGGTAAATGTTTTTTTACCCAGACCCTTCACCTTTAATAATTCATCCCTGGTTTCAAATTTACCATTTTCCTCACGGTATTTAACAATATTTGACGCCACCCGGCTATTAATACCGGCCACATATTTTAAAAGGGATGGCGAAGCTGTATTTAAATCAACTCCAACATAATTAACGGCCGATTCCACTACATTACCGAGGGATTTTTCAAGGTTTTTTTGATTAACATCATGCTGATAAAGACCAACCCCAATGGATTTGGGATCTATTTTAACAAGCTCAGCCAGGGGGTCCTGTAACCGCCTCGCAATGGAAATGGCTCCTCTCATGGCTACATCGAGTTCAGGAAACTCTTTTCTGGCCAGTTTGGATGCAGAATAAACTGAAGCCCCGGCTTCATTTACTATTACATAGTTAACCTGAGTGTTTTTAAGTTCCTTAATTATATCAGCAACCATAAACTCGGTTTCCCGGGATGCTGTCCCATTCCCGATAGCAATCGTAGTAACCTGGTATTCATTTATCAAACCTTTAACAACCTTTTTAGCTTCACCTGTCCGGCTCTGGGGCGGATGGGGGTAAATAGTTGCTGTATCCAGTAACCTCCCGGTCGGGTCCACAACACAGACTTTACAACCCGTTCTATAGGCAGGGTCAATTCCCATAACAGTATGACCTCTGAGTGGTGGCTGCAAAAGCAGATTGCGAAGGTTTTTAGAAAAAATATTTATGGCATGCTCTTCTGCTTTTTCAGTAAGACTATTTCTAACCTCCCTTTCAATGGAAGGAGCAATTAACCTTTTATATCCATCTTTAATAGCTTCAATTATATCATTGTAAAATATACTTTCAGGATTGTTAACCACCCTATCCTTGATTAATTCTATAATATCTTCTTCAGGAGCTAAAACCTTAACCTGGAGCACTTCATCTTTCTCCCCCCGGTTAATAGCCAGAACCCGGTGGGGTGGTATTTTACTGACAGGTTCCCTGTAATCATAATACATCTCATATTTGCCTTCATCATCGGTCTCACTATCTTTACAGGTGCTCTGAATAACTCCCTGCTTAAAGGTTATTTTCCTGATTTCTTTTCTAATTCCGGCATCATCTGAAACCCATTCTGCTATAATATCCCTGGCTCCCTGATAAACATCTTCAATGCTCTCCAGTTCAACTTCGGGGTTGATATATTCCTTACCTATATCTTCAGGATTACCAGAAGTAAGTTCTTGTGTCCACATTAACTTAGCCAGGGGTTCAAGGCCTTTTTCTTTGGCCCTGGTAGCCCGGGTCCGCCGCTTCTGCTTATAAGGCCTGTAGAGATCTTCTACTTCCTGTAAAATGGAAGCTTTTTTAATCTTTTCTTCAAGTTCCGGAGTTAACTTTCCCTGCTCTTCAATCAGCCTTATAACTTCTTCCTTCCGCTTTTGAAGACTGCGGAGGTATTCCAGTCTTTCTTCAATAGTCCTTATCTGTGCTTCATCAAGTCCTCCAGTCACTTCTTTACGGTAACGCGCAATAAAAGGAACGGTATTACCTTCATCAAGAAGTTTAACCGTTCCTTTTACCTGGTTAGTTTTCAGTTTTAATTCTTTAGAGATTTGTCCAATTATTCTTTGATTCATCACTGCCACTCCTTTATATAGATCATTCCTTTTCTATTTAAAAGATCATTCTTCTTCTATAGGTATTAAAAGTAATTCCCCAGGCTTAACCAACCCGAGTTCTTTCCTGGCTATTTTTTCAATATAGGAGGGGTCATCAACATTTTTTAGTTGTTCCTTCAATCTGGTATTTCTGGCTCTGGCAATTTTAATCTCCTGATGCAAATTACTGACCTGCTTTTCAAGACGACTAATGGCCCTGTAATTATTATAAAACTTAATGGCCATAAAAATAAGAAAAATTACTAACAATACTTTAAAACCTTTTGATGTTATAAAATTAGTCATCTTCATCGGTTATCCCACCTTGATTTTAACCCATAATATAAACCAAAACCAAGTAATATGGCCAGAATTATATAAAATCGTAGATTGACCCAGTTGGTATAGATTAAAATGATAAATCCAATCAGACCGGCTATTATTCCAAACAGGATATCCAGAATATTTTTCATAATACCCCTGATGTTTAGTCCCTTTATAATCCCTCTGTAAAGGTCAAGAAATATTCCCAACATCAGACCATAACCAAACATGACAGAAAACGAAAATATCTGGTATAAAACATCTTCCATCTTTTTACCCCCTGCTTTTCCCACTATATATACTATATGCAGGAGGTACCGATTTTGTGAATTTCAAATACTTTTTTTGCCGGTAACTATAAATTTCTACTTAACATGTTGGTTTTCCTTTTTTTAAACCAGGGAAATAAGAAATTATATTTAGTCATCTGGTATTATTTTAATATAAAACCACCCATCTGAACGGTACTGATCCATCGATTGTCCCCTACTCCCCTAAAAAAACAAGTTTCCATAAACAACCATGTAGACCTTATATTATGAAATCTAATTAATTACGAAAGCGCAGTTAAACCACTGGATGATTTAACCGCGCCTCCACAATTTTAATTAAATAATCTTATTCCTTTAATCTGTTCTCCTATTCAGTCTTAAATTTATCAATTAATCCTCTGAGTTTATCTGCCATGATAGCCAGGGTTTCTGAAGAATTGGAAATACCTTCGATGGTCTGAGACTGTTCACTTATAGCCTGGTTAATCTGACCAGCACCCTGGGCTGTATTCTGGGATATATTATTAATTTCCTCTATGGCAGTTACCATTTCATCACTACCATGTTTCTGTTCCCTGGTAGCCTCAGCAATACTTTCAGCAATTTTTGAGGTATCTTCAACAGCCTGTCTGATCCCGGCAAATGTGTCTTTAGCCTTACCAGCAGCAAAATTACCCTCTTCTACCACCGTGGTTCCCTCATCCATAACATCTACTGCTTTCTGGGTATCATTCTGAATTTCCTCTATAATCTTGCTAATATTGGTAGCAGCCTCATTTGACTGGTTGGCAAGGGTTCTTACCTCATCAGCTACTACGGCAAAACCCCGGCCATGTTCTCCGGCCCGGGCCGCCTCTATAGCGGCATTTAAGGCCAGTAAGTCTGTCTGTTCGGTAATTTCACTGATTAATCCGATAATTTTATTAATTTCCTTGGACCGGGTATCGAGTTGTTTTATAACCCTGGCTGATTGTTCTACTATTTCTCCAATTTTATCAATCTGATGGAGCAAGTCTTCTAAAGCTTCCTGACCCAGTTCTACCTGGTTCCGGGCAGTCTTTGATTTACCCGCAACCTCCTGGGCCCCTTTAGCCACTTCTTGAATAGACCGGGACATTTCTTTAATAATTAATGATGCTTCATTAATTTTTTCTACCTGTTCAGCAGTTCCATCTGAAATATTTTCACTGGTAGCTGTAACCTGTTCCGTTATAGCGGTGGCTTCCTGGCTGGAACCGGCCAGCTCCTGAGCCGCAGACGCAACCTGATTAGAACTGGACATAACTTCTATTACCAGGCCCTTTAAATTATTAACCATCTGGTTCAGACTCTTACCGAGGTAAGCTATTTCATCACGGCCTTTGATCTTTATCTTCTGACTCAGATCACCTTCAGCGACCCGTTCGACTACACTGATTAAGCCTTTAACCCTCTTACTGATACTCCTGGCCAGAAATATCCCCACTAGTATGGCAATAGAGGCACCGATAAGAGCATAAATAATCATCGACTGTTTCATTTTATTGCCTGCATTTAGTATAGGGGTTTTGGGTGTTGTTACCCCTAGATAGGCAATAATTTTACTATTATGGTCAGTAACCGGAAAAGCAACCATTCTGTACTCTGTATCTGAAATTAAATGATCTACCCATATGTTGTTGCTATCCTCTGTATTAGTTTTTAAACTTATTTTAGAAAGCTTTTCATTACTGAAAGAAGCTGTAACAGGCTGACCATCTTTATCAAATAATATTATTTCCATTCCCAGGTCCTGACTTAAATCTATCCAGTAACTTTTATCCATAACAAGCCCGGTTAAAAAGATACCGTGAACCAGGTTAGCCTGATCGGGGTCAGTAATAGCCTGGGCTCCCTTGATAACTATCCCCTCTGTGGTCATCTCAATCTGGTTAACAGAGATCCTTTTATCATTTATCCCCTCTATGTACCTGGACTCCAGTTTATAATCCTTATTAGGGAGGTTTCCCCGGCGGGTTATAACTTTACCCTTGCTATCTAAAATAGCGGCTAGATCAATATTGTTTTTATTAATAAATGCCGGCCTGAGAATATTCATCAACTGCAACAAATTTTTGGTAGCAACGGTTTCCTGGATTGAGGTATCACTGGCTTTTATAACCGCCAGCCCTTCAACCCTATTGATATCAGATTCATATATCCTTTCTACAAAATTTTTCCCGGTCAGTATTTTTTCATCCAGCCTCTTTTCCAGGGAATCATTGGTCAAGCGATAATCATTATAAAAGGTCAAACCAAGAGGTATAATCATTACAATTAAAAAGAACAGCAATAATTTGGTGTAAAGGGAATAACTACTTATTATTTTTTTCAATATTCTATAAATGGGCGAAAAAATATTTAATTTTTTTAAAAACACTTAAGCTTCCTCCTTTGCGCAAACGTTTTATTATTTGTGCAAACGTTTTACCCACAAAAAAACCAACATTAAATTACCGACCATACCATAAAAATATACTGATTAAATATAACACATCTTAGAGTATACCACATTAATCCTTTCTTAAATTAATATTTCTTCACGAATTTTAAAATTCCTGCAACAATTTTGAAATTTTGTAGTGCTTATTTCCTATTCAAGTCATATTAAGGACCTGACTTTAATATATATTTACATCATATACCTTAAACTGGTTATTTATCAAATATATTTGAAAATATTTAAGTCGTCATATATAATTTTATAATTTGCTGCTAAATCAGGTTCTTTATATAATTCATTTTTATTATGAAATTTACTTAAATAAGAATTAAACAAGCTTAATTAAAATAATAATTTAGAAAGGAGGTTTATATATTGGATAAGAAGAAAAACAACTCCGGTCAAAAAACAACACCGGCCAGGCATACTCTTTCTTTAAATAACAGAAAAGAACTGGAACTTGATGGAGTAAGGGAAGTTATATCCTACAATGAAGATAAAATCATAATGCAAACCAGTATGGGAGTTCTTGAAATCAAAGGGAAGGAACTGAATATACAAAAATTAAACCTTGATGAGGGTACAGTAAAGATAAAGGGGCATTTTTCTTCCCTGGATTATAGTGACAGGGAACCAGGGAAAAACTTTATGAACAGACTTTTCAGATAAAAAAAGGCGGCCACAGGGGGCCGCCCCATCTTCTTTAATTTAACTTCAGGCAGTTTTAGAATATAGCCTCTTCTGTTTCAGCATCAAAAACATGCATTTTTCTTGTGTCTACCCCGAGTTTAACATTATCCCCAACCTGGGCAGTACTTTCAGCTTCTACCCTGGCAATCATGGAATGGTCGTTAATGCCGAGGTAAAGATAAATTTCTGAACCCATGGGTTCAACTACTTCAACATTGGCAGTGAAAGAATTATCATCGGTAACGTCGAAATCATGCTTAATACTGGCATCTACCAGGTCCTCGGGCCTGATACCGAAGACTACTTCACGGCCTTCATATTCCTTAATTTCAGGTGCTTCATTGATTTTATCTTCAGGGATAGCAATCTTGAAGGAACCATGGCCATCAAGATAATATTTGTCTCCCTCTTTAACCAGCTTGCAATCCAGGAAGTTCATAGCAGGACTACCAATAAATCCAGCTACGAACATATTATTTGGTTTATTATAAAGGGTCAATGGATCATCAACCTGCTGGATAACACCATCACGGAGAACTACAATTCTGTCACCCATGGTCATAGCTTCGACCTGGTCATGGGTAACGTAGATAACAGTTGTCTGTAACCTGTCGTGCAATTTACTTAATTCAGTACGCATCTGAACACGGAGTTTAGCATCCAGGTTGGAAAGGGGCTCATCCATCAAGAAAACCTTAGGTTCCCTTACAATAGCCCTTCCCAGAGCAACACGCTGCCTCTGACCACCGGATAACTGCTTTGGCTTACGATCAAGCAAGTCCT
Organism: Halothermothrix orenii H 168; assembly: GCF_000020485.1. Taxonomy (GTDB): domain Bacteria; phylum Bacillota; class Halanaerobiia; order Halanaerobiales; family Halothermotrichaceae; genus Halothermothrix; species Halothermothrix orenii. The sequence continues at coordinate 52,413 of NC_011899.1, read as the reverse complement.
CAATACCCAGAATCCTGGCAGCTTCCTTAACACGACGGTCAATCTCATCTTTAGGGAATTTACGTAATTTTAAGCTAAAAGCCATGTTATTGTAAACGTCCATATGTGGGTATAAAGCGTAATTCTGGAAAACCATAGCAATATCTCTGTCTTTAGGAGGTACATCATTAACTACAGTATCTCCAATTTTAATAGTTCCTTCTGTGATTTCTTCTAAACCGGCAATCATCCTCAGAGTTGTTGATTTACCACATCCGGAAGGTCCAACGAGAACTAAGAACTCCTTATCCCGGATTTCAAGATTAGCATTGTTTACAGCAACTACATCATCAAACCTCTTAACAACATTCTCTAATGTTACACTAGCCATTAATACATCCCCCTTTTAATTTTAAGAAGTTTTATTTATCCTTAATGTGCGGTGTAGATGAATTCCGCACCTTAATGGACGGATTTAATACCTTAATAATTTCAGCAGGTTGTTTCCCATTTAAGAGATTAATAAGGTTTCGAGCAGCCAGTTTACCAAGCCTGGTCAATGGTTCAGCCACAACCGTCAGAGGTGGGGTAATTATCGAAGACACAAGGCTATCACCATAACCCACCACTGAAAAGTCTTCAGGAATTAAATATCCTCCCATCTTAATTGCTTCTACCAGGCCGGCAGCCAGAAGATCACTGGTAGCAAAAAAACCACCGGGGGTAACCCCCTTTTTCATTAATTCAAGAAAAGCCCTGTACCCGGCTTCCCGGCTTCCTTCTGTTTGCACAATTAATTTTTCATTAAGTTCTATACCATTATCAGTTAAAGCCTGTTTATAACCTTCAAGCTTTTCAGATTCTAAAAATTCCCGGTCCAGGCCCATTATAAGGGCAATTTCACTGATACCCTGGTCTATCAGGTGCTCAGTTGCCAGGTAAGCCCCCCGGGCTGAATCAACCAGAACGGTAGGTATGGTAAGCTCCTCACAGAGCCTATTTACCAGAACAAGAGAGGCATTCTTATTCAAAGCCAGATTTAAAATATGCCTGTCGGCCAGTTCACCACCAACCACAATAGCCCCATCAACCTGGTTCCTCTCTACTAATTCGAGATAGCCTTTCTCTTTTTCCGGGTTGTTATCAGTATTACACAAAACAACCTGGTATCCATTTTCATTGGCTACTTCCTCTATACTTTTAATTATCGTAGGATAATTAGGATTTGACAAATCAGGTAATAATAAAGCCAGAATGTGGGTCTGCTTTTTGGCAAGCCCCTGGGCCAGTTTGTTGGGTTGAAAGTTATACTCCTCTACAATTTTCAGGATTTTCTTTCTGGTTTCTTCACCAACCCCGGGTTTATTATTAATGGCCCTGGAAACCGTTGACTCGGCCACACCAGCTATTTTTGCAATATCCTTTAAAGTCAACGGCAAAAGTAATCACTCCCGTTACACAACCGCTTGCGAAAAACCTTACGCAAGTGCTTGCGTTCCTTTTATAATATATATTCTATGTAAATTAAAAAATTCCTTCTTTTTAGTCAATTTTTTTAAAAAAAATTACTCCCCTGCAATCCATAATTTCCAGGGGAGTTCATCTACCAGTATTTATTTCCTGAAGCGCCCCGCAAGCAAGGGAGGCCTGCCGCTTAATCAGGCAAGGATATCATCAAGGTTAATATCAGCAACTTTATCATAACGGAAGTGGGCCTTGCCAACCCTTTCTTCTGGACCGATACCAACAGCAGTCATTCCGGCAGCAAGGGCAGCCTCAATTCCCGCTTCGGCATCCTCAATAACTACACATTCTTCAGGTTTTAACCCGAGCTGTTTAGCTGTGTAAAGGAAGAGGTCCGGAGCAGGTTTGGTTTTTTCCACACTATAACCATCAGAAATTTGATCAAAGACATGCTCTACTCCAAGGTTTTTAATTACCGGTTTAGCATTTTTACTGGCTGACGCAACAGCAAGTTTATATCCTCTACTCTTAAGCTCATCCAGGAGTTCTTTTGCCCCAGGTAAAAGATCCTCTTCTGTGATTTGTTTAATAAATTCTTTATAATAGTTGTTCTTCCTGTCCATCATTTCCAGCTTCTTTTCTTCAGGAACTTCCCTTCCATTAAGGAGTAACTCCAGAGACTTCCTCCGGGAGACCCCCCTCAGCTGTTCATTATCCTCTCTGGTAAATGGAATACCTTCTTCATCAGCGAGTTTTTTCCAGCTACGATAATGTAATTCGGCTGTATCAGTAATTACTCCATCCAGGTCAAATATAAATCCTTTAATCTCCCTGTGAATTATCATCACCCCATTCCTTGTTGTTTATTTTATCCAGTAAAATCCCTTAATTATTATATCAACAATATCCCCCGGGAACAAATATTAAATAATTTAATGTTAAAGGGGGTTTTAGAGATTCACTACTGCTTTATTATTGTTTAGCTGAAGGTTACGGCCCTTGACCATTACTGAAACATCTTTTAGCATAGCTTTATCATCATTTAAAAAACTGACACTTACTCTGTCATTACGAATTTCAACCCTGATTGGCATCCCCTGCCATTTTAGCTTAAAGTTCAGGTAATCCCACTTCTCAGGTAACATGGGGTCTATATTGAGAACATTATCTTTAACTTTAACACCACCAAAGCCTAAAACAACTGCCTGCCAGATACCTCCAAGAGAAGCTGAATGCAAACCAGCATCACAGCTTCTCATATTCCTGCCAAGGTCAATAGTGGTAGATTTATTGAAGTATCTATAGGCCTCATCTAAATCACCGATTTCCTTACCCATAATGGCATGAATACTGGGACTTAACGAAGAATCGTGAAGGGTCTTAGGTTCATAATAATGATAATTTTTCTCTTTAACCTCATGGCTAAAATCTTCCCCAAGAAGATAGAGTAACATCACTACATCGGCCTGTTTTATAACCTGACTGCTGGTTATTTCATCCCAGCTATAAGCCTTCATTATAGCCCCGACATCACCACGGTAGCTGCTTATATCTATGACATCCTGGTCCATAAAACCATCAAATTGAGGAATAACTTTACTGTCTTCCTGGAAGGGAAGGTAAATTTTATCTTTCTTTTTCTTCCATTCATTTAGTTCATCTTCTTTTAAAGCAATTTTATTTATTATTTTCTCCAGAATATCTCTGCTATCATCTGATAACCAGTTGTAGATATCAATTGCCTTCTCAAGGTGCCATTTCACCATATAATTTGTATAGGCATTATTGTTAACATGTTCACTATATTCATCAGGACCGATGACATCTTTAATTTCATAACGGTCCAGACCCTGATTATACTCCAGTCTACTGGCCCAGAAGCGGGCTGTCTCCATAAAAATTTCAGTTCCATAGTTATACATAAATTCTTTGTCTCCGGTAACCTGATAATAATGCCAGATTGCATATGCAACATCTGCCGTAATATGTTGTTCTATTTCCCCACACCAGATCCTGATGGGTTTCCCGGTCTTTATATCAACTTCACCAAATTCAGGGGTGGTTTCCTCACCGGTATCAGCACTTTCCCAGGGATACATGGCTCCTTTATACCCATTTTCCCGGGCCTTTTTACGAGCTCCATCCAGGGTATGATAGCGATATTCGAGTAACTTCCGGGCTATTTGTGGGAAAGTATAGATAAAGAAAGGAAGGATAAAAATCTCGGTATCCCAGAAAACATGACCCTTATACCCTTCCCCCGAAAGCCCCTTGGCAGCAACACTGATACGACTGTCATGGGACGGGGTCATCTGTACCAGATGATACTGGGCAAACCTTACGGCAAGCTGATCAAAATCAGGCCCACCGATTTCAATATCTATCTCATGCCATAGCTTGTGCCATTTCTGGCGATGTTCTGAAAAAAGTTCTTCATACCTCTTAGTACCTGCTTTATCTAGAGTTGTAAGAGCTGTTTCAACAATATCTCCAGAATCAATATCCTTATCTTTAAATTCCAGATCCCGCCCGGTATATACAATTACACACTTCTCCATTTCCAGGCACTCATTTTCTTTCAATTCATATTCGCTTCTCAGGAAAAGCTGACGCCTACCGGTAACGATCTGCTGTTGTGGATTAATTTCACTGGCATTTATCAGGAAACGGAACTTACCGGCTACAATTGTAAAAATACCCGACTCCTGGGTCCGGACAGTTAAATAAGATTTACCATCAGGTAAAACCCTTTTATCACCTTCAACGAAATGTTGAACACCACTATTGGTTACCTGCCCGTTATAACCAGTTTTAATGGCCACCTTTCCGGAATAGTTAACTGGAATTATTTTAATCTTAAAACCGGCCAGATGGAGATTGGCAAGAGAAACAAAGCGTTTGAAGACCAGTTTTGTAATATTTCCGGCTGGACTTTGCCATTCCACCTCTCTAACCAGTTCTCCGTCTTTAACGTTTAAGTACCTGTGATAAGATATAATTTTTCCCTGGTTCAGGTTAAATCTCTCTCCGTCAAGCTTAATCTCCATCCCTACATAATCAGGAATATTGGGAAGCTCGGCAACCTCCCCTTTAAACCTGTCAAACATTCCGGCCACATAACAACCTCTTGTTTCATTAAAATAGTGTTCTTCTGTGGCCGCCCTTAAACCCATATAACCATTTCCAAGACTAAAGATAGTTTCAAATTTAGGCAGATTGTTTTCATTAAATTCTGTTTCAGAAATTATCCAGTTTTTATATTCTCCTTTACCTAGATTATAAGCTATCGCCATTCCCAGCCCTCCTTTAAAGTATTTATATCTAACCCGACCAGGTTTCCAGAATTATTATTCCTGAAAATTTGATCCAGGTTTCTAAACATAGTCAATCAGAAACTTCTTTAAATGTGATTTACAAATTAACAACACCGGGCACATGAATCTCGAATAACTAATTTTGCTTCTAAAACTTTTTTCTTCATGGTCCCCCCATCCAGTCCATCAAGGACCAATCTTACTGCTTCTCTTCCCATATTAACAGAATCCTGAGCTACAGTAGTTAGACTGGGGTCGGTGTACTCACTTGAAGTTATATTATCATAACCAATAATTGACATATCCCGGGGAAGTATTAAACCCTTATCCTTAAAAGCCTTAATAGCTCCCAGGGCCATAAGGTCACTGGCTGAAAAAACAGCAGTTGGAGGTTCATTTAATTCAAGTATTTTCAGGGCAGCTTTATAACCACTATTTTTGGTAAAATCACCATAAAAGACGAGGTCTTCATCAAAAACACCTTTCTGGGTCAAAAATTCTTTAAAGGCCTGGTATCTCCTTTTAGAGACCTGGGCCTGGTGATGCCCATTAATCATGGCAATCCTCCTGTGACCCAGCTTCCATAAATACTCCAGAGCTTTATGAACTCCACTTAGATTGTCAGTAGTTATAAATCCTACATTCTCAGCATCATCCAGTTCCGTATCAATAATAGTTATAGGGAATTTAGCTTTCTTTATTTCAGGTATATGGGGGTCATCAAGCCTTAAGCCAGTAAAAATAGCTCCTTCAACCCTTCTCTCTTTACAGAGCTTTATGTAGGATTTTTCATCCAGTAGATCGCTATTAGTTGAAAACAGGACTATATCATATCCATTTTTATTGGCTTCTTCCAGAATTCCACTCAAAAATTGAAAGCCAACTGTTTCCCTCTGCTCTGATTCTCTTCTACTAAGCATAAAAACCCCGATGGTATTACTTTTATTTGTAACCAGCCTTTTAGCAATAGTGTTGGCAGAATAGTCCAATTCTTCTGCAACTTTAAGAACCTTTCGTTTTAATTCTTCACTGACATCATCCCTATCATTAAGGGCCTTGGATACAGCTGTAGCTGATACCCCGAGTCTTTTGGCAATATCCTTTATGGTAACACTCATTTTAGCTACCCTCTTTCCCCTGTTTAAATAAAGCAAACTAAAATAAACCAAAACACTTTAACGTTTAAGTTTATTATAACCAACTTTATTCTCCGATGCAAGACTTAAAAATCATCTTTTACTGTTAATCAGGACCAGTCTTCAACCTCCCATTATAAATAAATTATTTTAATTTTTTTATGTTTTTTTATAGAATTAATCTTTTTTAAAGAATAATTTACAAAAAAGTACAACCACCAGAGGTGGTTGCACCAGTGATAAAGGTATACTACAAATAATTATTTTATCCTTTCATGCCACTAAAACTAATTCCTTCAACAAAGTAACGCTGGAAAACCACAAATAAAATTATAATTGGTAGGGCTGAAATAATAGCACCTGCCAGTACAGGACCCCAGTCCATTCCTCCAGCCCCGTAAATTCTTCTAAAACTCAACAAACCCACCGTTAAAGGGAATCGATCCATCGGTGAGGTAATAACAACCAGGGGCAGGAAGAAATCATTCCAGGCTCCCTGAAAAGTAAGGATTGTTAAGGCCCCCAGAGCCGGTTTAGCCAGAGGAAGCATTATTCGTGAAAAGATAGTATAGGTACTGGCCCCATCAATACGGGCCGATTCTTCAAGGGATTTGGGAAGACCTTCAAAAAACTGTTTCATGATAAAGACCGAATTACCGGCCACCATTCCCCATATTATAACCCCACTTAAACTATTTAACAGGGTATCAACCCCAAACAATTTTGTTAATCCAAATATACCATCTCTTAAAACCAGGTAATTGGAAACAAAGGTAACCTGCAGAGGAATCATCATGGAAAAAAGAACCAGAATAAACAGGACCTTTTTACCAGCGAAGTTCAACCGGGCCAGAACATAACCGGCCATGGAAGCCACAATAATAGTAGTTATAACCCTGGTTATGGATAGGAAAAATGAATTAAATATCCAGGTTAAAAACAGGCTTCTACCGGTAGTCCGGCTATAGTTTTCATTAAAAACCCGATGGTAATTGTGAAAGATATAAGGAATTGTACCACTGACAATGTTATCCCAGCTTTGAACCATTCCTAACCTTTCCAACCTGTTGGGTTCAAAATCGGCTTCCACAAATTTGACTTTATAGGGGACCTGGACATCAACAGGAACCTTATCAAAGGTGTACTGACTGGGATTAGTAAGGGTAATCTCATAAATTACTTTGGTCCCTTTATCAGTTTTTTGACGTTCTATTTCCTCAACAGACTTAACCTCTATATAGTCTACCGCAAACTTTTTATCAAGTTCAAAAGCAGATTTTCCGTAACCGGCTAATCTTTTTGAAACTCTGGCCTGGGGTGGGGTTATTTCTTTACCATCAGGATATAAGTAGGTAGCTCTAAAAGAAACATTATGCCCCGGTTTAAGACAACCAAAAAAACCTCCTCCCCCACCCTGTCTGGCAACTCGATAAGCCCCAATCCAGTTTTTGGGTGAAAGCTGGGCTGTTTTTAAGGTAGGAGGCCACTCAACTGGATTATCCTTAAGGGATGATATTGCCCCGAACAAAAAGGGGCCCATGAACAGGATAGAAAATATCAGTAATATTAGATAAATAGCAGCAACATTTCTCCACCTTTTACGCCTGATCTTAAGATTGATTTCCTCTATATTTTCTTTCGTTTTAAGACGGGCCATATTAATCTCTCCCCTCTCCGGATATTTTTTTTCCGGATTAATACCAGTGTTAAAGTAATCAAAGCCAGGACTATAGCTCCAGCACTGGCCATCCCGGCATGAGGAGTTGCTGAACTGGGGAATGTATTTCTATAGACATAATAGGCCAGGGTCACAATAGATTCAAGAGGAGCCTGATCCCCAACTATAGCAATCTGGTCAAAAACCTGAAGAGTTCCAATCAGACCCAGAGTCACTACTAAAAAAGTAATGTGCCTCAACTGGGGAATAGTAACATACCTGAACTTTTGCCAGGTATTGGCCCCATCAACTTCAGCAGCTTCATATAATGAAGATGGAATGTCCTGTAAACCGGCAAGATATATAAGCATAAAGGTCGGAATAGTGGTCCAGATATTCAAAATCATTATAGCACCCAGGGGTCTGGCAAATGATAACGGCCCCAGCCACCCAAAAACCTTTTCCCTGGTATTTAGCCATATAATATCCACCGGTTTAACATCTACCACTGTTATATATCCCATTATTCTCAGTATATAGGTAACAATTGCTGCAAACAAAATCGACAGAACTAAATAACTCGGTTCTAAGTATTTAACCGGCCTACCCTGCCTTTTTTCCTTAAAAACCAAAAGGGCCTGCATGGCTATCAACAAAAGAAAAAAGACTCCTATCATTTTTCCATAACTATGATAAAGGGTTACCAAATAGTTAATTAAACCTTTGCGTTGAAATAACCAGATAAAAATTAATGTAATAACAACACTGGAAGTAACGCTGGGCATATAATAGGCAGCCCTGAAAAACCTGATTCCTTTAATTTTTTGATTCATAACAACAGCCAGAATGAGGGCAAAAATGGTCTGCACAGTGGTGACAATAATAGAGTACATAAGGGTATTCCTGAAGGCAACACCAAATAAATACTCCCGAAAAAGATCTAAATAATTTTTAAAACCTACAAATGTAGGGGGATCAAATAGATTATATTTAGTAAAGCTAAAGTATACCACTCTGATAAAAGCATAACCAAAAAATATAATAAACCAGAATAAAAAAGGTGCCAGTAAAACATATGGTGCCATTTTCTCTTTCCAGTAGGCCCACTTTTTCTGCAAGACGGTCACCTCCTATTTATAAAAAAGGGGAGTGGGGAATCCCCCGCTCCCCCTCTCCAGGGTCTACTTTTATTTATTCATTATGTCCTGTTCAAGTCTTTCCTGGGCAGTTTTTAATGCTTCTTCTACTGTTGACTGTCCACTCATTACTTCATTTAAAGCAGTATTGATTGGTTCCATCCATTCTCCACCATAATCCCTGAAACTATAGGGTTTAATATTTCCTCTTGACGCACCCATGAAGACAACTTTATTGGCCTGGGCTTCCTTGGTCTGCTTTTCAAAGTACGGATTGTCAGCCAGTGATTTCCGGCTGGGAATGGCAAGACCCCTTTCCAGAACCCATTGCTGGGCTTCAGGACTTGTCAGTGTTTCTAAAACCCTGAAAGCGGCTTCTTTATTCTTTGAGTTAGCATTTATACCCCAGGCAACAGTGAAGATAAAGTTACCTCTTTCATCGGTATCTGAGCATTTCGGTAGCAAGGTAGCACCATAATTCAGGTTTGGTGCCTGATCACGCAGGAATCCAATAATCCAGGCTCCTTCGAGGCAGGCAGCAAAATTACCATTAGCAAAGGCGCCACCGCCCCAGCCCTGGCCAATATCAGCCGGCATAATACCTAACCCTTTTTCTTTTAATCCGGTATACCATTTAAATGCTTTGACAAATTTGGGGTCCTGGAGATTTGTTTTTCCATTTACAAAAGGTTCCCATCCAGCAGCATAAGCAAAGGCACCCATCCTGGCATACTCAGGTTGTAATGCCAATCCATGAATTTCTTCTCCTTCTTTTTCAAAAAACTCAACCACTTTCCTTAATTTATATTCTAAGGTTTTCCAGGTATCGGCCTCATTGGGATAAGGTATTCCTGCTATATCAAAAAGGTCCTTATTGTAAAACAGGGCCAGAGAGTTGAAATCCTTGGGGATTCCATACAATTTGCCTTCATAGGTAAAACCTTCTAGTAAGCTGGGCACAATGTCTTCTTTGCTGATAACTTCAGATTTAGCCAGATAGCTATCAAGCGGTTCAACCAGACCTTCTTTTATAACATTTTTAGCCCAGAAAATATCCATATAAAACAGGTCTGCAGCAGTACCGGCAGAAAGCGAATTCAAAAGGTACCTTTGATAATCATCAGCAATAGGCTCGTAAATAATTTCAATACCTTCATCCGCCAGCTCTGGCCTGACAAATTTATTAAGGAGCTCCTCAACAATTACCTGGTCATTCCCCCCAAAGCCAGCAATCCTGACAGTGGTTTTAGCCAATCCTGTCCCATAACAAACCAGTAACAGGCTTACTACCAGTAAAACAATTAAAGATTTATTTCTCATCCTTGTCCCCCCTGAAATTTTTAATTAGTTTATTAAAACCTTGACCACTTTAAACTACTTTAACGTTAAAGTTAAAACATAAACTTAAACGTTAAAGTTACTGTACACCCCTCCTCTCATATAAAATTCAAAAAATTGATATAAAATTTTTTAGCTAATATATATGTATTATAATTAAAAATTTTTTATAACAATATTCAAATTTTTCTTTTTTTATTATACTATAAAACATTGTTTGTTGCAAGAATATTTTGTCTATATTTTTCAATATACAACTATATGTTATAAATACAACCTTTATCATTATAAAAAAATATAATAAAAAAACAACCGCTATCAGCGGTTGTTAAATTTATTACCCATATCAACTTTCACTACCAGACACTAGATCAATCTATTTTCTAATTCATTCCTGACCTGAACAGCAGTCAAACCACGGGCATCAATGATCTGGGCCTTTGAAGTAATATCTTCCCTGTTCATCATATTTCTATCCTGGCCACTTATGACAATAGCATCTGCTTCCCTCATGTTTTGATTGGTCAAATTCACCACCTGATACCCAAATCTTTCAAGTTCCTGAGCTATGTTGCTCAATCCTTCTTCTACAGCTATTTTCCTGGCCACTTTATCACCCCTGTCTTTATAAATAATTTCTTTTTTTATTGTGCCTCTAAGGAATGATAATCATACGGTTGTCGGGATTTATCTTTCTGTAATATCAGACCAATTTTTAATAAAAATAGTAACTGAACTATATATTTTGATTCATAATTTCATCATTCCCCAGAGTTGTCAGAGGCCAGGGTGGTGGAATTACCATTGCTCTTCAGAAATCCCCACTTTTATAATTAAGATTAAACTTTAATGTATACAAATATTTTTAACCATAAGCACAGCACCCATTATAAATTCTAATTTGAACTTGCCTTTAAATCATCATACATCTTTTCACACCTTTTTATCCATAATTCAAAATAATCTTCAGGATCTACTATCTTGTCTTCTAAATCTTTTATGCTATATATTTTTTCTTCTTTACACAAACAAACACAATTTAAATAAAAGTCCCAGTCTAAGTCATCTTTATCCCAATATACTTTTATTTTTCTTATACCTCTTTTATAAAGTGCATATGCTCTGGTATGACCATCAGTAAAAAAGATATTATTTCCTATCTTCTTAATAGGCAAAGGATTAATATCCTCAATGTTTACCGAATCTAAATATTTATTTACTCTACCCAACTTCTCTTTATTAATATAAAGTTGACTGGGTTGAATACTTAAAATATCTTTTATAAATATATTCATCTTATATCAGCTCCATTTGCTTCTAGACTATATCAAATAACATTACAGGTTTTAAAAGTGCCTTAACTCAGTTTTAACAGACTTAGGTAATCTTTTTAATTCCTTTTCAACTACCTTTAGCAGCCGCTTTTTTTCATCTTCAGGTAATTCCTCACTTAATCTAGCTGCTGCAACTAGTGTTATTGTCTTCAAGAAAAATTTCAGCTGTTCTTCCCTGTCCAATTAATTTCTTTTTCATATTTTTCTCCTTTAAGTCTTTAACCCATGGGCAGAATTACTTAAATTTATATAGATAAAATATAATAACTAGTTATTTCTCTTCTTTATTGTAATAAAAATTTGCTAATCCAAAATACATTAGTCCAATAAAAATCCACATCCACTCAATATTTCCTTTAGGTAAATCATGTATTATAGGCCTAATATACACTGGATAAATACCAGTTAAAATAAATAAAATCCCTCCAATAATCCATGCTATTGTTTTAATATTTCTTTTAATAAAAATCACCTCATATTAAACATATTTTAATAAAACTAATTAAAAACTGTGTCGCCTAATGTCCCTGGGGTCCGCAACGTGCTCGTGGTTCTGTCACAAGTTTGCCGTTGTATACTAACCTTATCATGCAAACTTTGGTGACAGAGGGCCTGTCCTCTCCTTTCTAGAAAAAAGTGATTTAAACATTTAAAGCACATCAGAGGTTTGCGAAATTCATATGTCTTAGGGATAAAGCTTTACTTAACATTTAAACTTTAATTAATATGTATTTAAAAGACCATGCTTTTTGACATATTTTTGACTTTTTTTAAAAGCATAAATACCAACAACTAGCCATAAAGTTGAAACAGTTATTAATATTGACCAATCAATAATATTAACATTTAAACCACCCACTGCTTTCCTGGCCAGGTCAATCCCAGCAGACAATGGTATTATTTTTCCAAGGCTTTCTGATATATAGGTTTTGGTCATTGTATCTGAAATGAACAAGAGAATTACCTGGGTTATAAAAACCAGCTGACCTATTTTCTTTACCCGAAGGGTAATGGCCCCAAAGATTAAAGCTATTCCATACATTCCAGCAAGAGTAATCAATAGAGCAATAAAGGACGGCCAGGTAAATATAATATTAACACCTGCTATTATTTTAGATATTATTATGATAGCTATAGCTACTATGCTATTAATCATTAAATTACTCAATATAGTACCAATTAAAATAAAATTAAAAGGAATAATAGCCATAAATTTCTGTTGTAATGTGCCTTTCACCTGCTCTGTCCTTATCTCACTGCTTATTCTACTTATAGCTGAAATGGAATAACTCCAGAAAATATAGCCAAGGAGAAGAAGAGATGGGGAATCCCCGGTTTGATAATAAAGGCCTAATTTTGTTCCCGTATTTAAAAATATTAAAGATAAGTAAAGAATAGATAATACAATAATATCACTTATAATCCCAACCCTATAAGAGAAAGTCTCCTGTAGATACCTGATTATTTCTGCTTTAATAATGAATAGCGTATTTTTAATTTTGTAAAACATTTGATACCACCCCATTTATCAATTCCCTATATCTTCTCTCTATTTCCTCAGTAGTTAAATTATCATTAATAAATTTATCTTTTATACTTCCCTGGTTAATAACCACAAACCTGCTTACAATCCTTCGTAAAAAATCAACATCATGGGAGGTTATAATAATGGTTTTATTAAATTTATCTTTTATATACTGCAGGTGTTCAATTAATTTGCTTCTCGAATCAATATCAAGGCCATTGGACGGTTCATAATTATTCCTCCTTAATATTATCTATTGTTTAAAGTAAACTATATTCTAATTGACAATCACAAGGTTCTTGAGAAACTAATGCTTCATTATATTCTTTTGCTTCTATACAACCCAATGCTTTATAAAAAGCCTGTGTTTCTTCTGCTGAATGTGCAGAAATATATAACTTTTTTGCACCCATTTCTATTGCTCTCTCACAAACAAGATAAAATAATCTTTTTCCTATCCTCATCCCACGATTTTCATAAGATATATGAATGTTTGAGAGTTGTAAATATTCATTTTTAGTTCCAAAAAGATGATTTTCTAAAGATGCAAAGCCAACAAGAACATTTTTTTTGAATGCACCAAATACTGTCCCACCAGTTTCTATAGTATTCTTTAGACATTTAACAAGATATTTATACTCATCCGGACCCCACTGTTCAGTAAAACAAATTTCTTTCAATATCCATTCTCCATTGTCTTTGCGCCAACACTTCTTTACCTCTTGATAACGATTAAAGTTTGAAAATAATGATAATCTTACTTCGTCTTTAGTTAATTTTTTGTATTTGATTGTCACAATTAAATTCCTCCAATATATTTTTTATAATACCCGGTCTATTATTCTTACTTTCATTGTCCAACCTAAGCTGGAAATTTCACATAACGTCCCTGGAATTTACGGCGTTACCGTTTCCGTTAGGGTTGGCATGGCTTTTGCTGCTTTATCCCTCTTTTTCAAAAAACATGACAAAGGCAATGTCCCGCATCGTAGCCACGATCTTTGGCGTCATAGCAACACCATGTTATATGAAGTTCAGCCAGGTTATCAACATTATAGTTCCCATATATTATTAATGCATATTGCATGCATTTTATTTTTATGTTATAATATACCCAGAAAGGAGGTAGCTTTATGCCTACTTTACAAGTCCGTAATTTACCTGAACATATTTATAACAAAATTGTTGAACTTGCTGAAGAAGACCGCAGAAGTATTACTCAAGAAACAATTATTTTATTAGAAAAAGCTTTAGAGATGGAAAAACAAAATAAAAAACATCGTAAAAAATTATTAAATAAAATTATTAATGAAACCAAATCTGATAATTTTGATAATGTACCTGACCCTGTTCCACTTATTAGGGAGGACCGTCAAAGATGATAATAACTTTAGATGTTAGTGCTGCTATTGAATTTATTATGGGACGAAAATATCAACCATTTATTAAGTCTAAACTAGAAAAAGCTGACTGGATTATTGCTCCCACCCTTTTCATTTACGAAGCTTCAAATGTTATGTGGAAATATCATTCCATTAAAAATTATCCCCAAGATAAATTATTACGAAAGTTGCGGCAAATACTGAATATTATAGATCAATTTGTTGAACCAAAAAATATTTATGAAGAAGCTATTTCAGTATCCTTTAAAATTGATCACCCTGTATATGATGCAATGTATTTGGTCACTTCTCGTAGAAAAAATGCTAAATTATTAACTATGGATAATAGATTAATTAAAGCTGCAAGCAAACTTGAAATACCGGTATATGATTTTAATTAGGGCTGAATTTCACATAACGTAACCGTATTGCCGAAGTCCATCAGACTTAGATAGCTCCTAACTTAGTCTGATGGATTTGGGTGCAGCGTAGCGGAACCGGCAATATTTTGTTAGCTGAAGTCGGACAGCTTTTATTTATATACATCCATCTCTTTTCTTTACTAAATCCAAAGTTAAGATTACACTATAACAAATATACACTTTTTTATAAGACTAAAAATATTATAACAGTTGCAGTATTTGTAATAGCATGAAATATCCATCCTATCACAATGCTACCATTTGTTTTTCTTTCATTAATATAACAATAAAAATACCCCATAATTGTTGCTGTAATCATTTCCAATATTCGAACCTTCGTAGAAGCACCATTCAAAGAAAAATAATGTATTGATCCAAAAGTTATAGCTTGTATTAAATTACCGTAAAAGTAACCTGTCTTACTTATTAATCTTTTAGCTAAAAAACCTCTAAAAAATATTTCTTCACTTAAACCTGTTTGAATAAAACTATAAATTAATACGGAAAGTATCAGAAATATCATGCCTAAGTCATCGTCAGAAAAACTACTTCCTATTGCATTAATTTTTGCTAATTCTCCTTTTAAATAGATAATAGTTATAGTAATTAAATTAAAAGAATAAGCTGCTAGAAACAATAAAATGATTTTTTTAAAGCTTTTTATATAGGCAACTTTCTTTAAACCAATATAAGCTAAAAATCCTTTTATTGTTCTCCTTGTTATAATATAAAATACTAAAGGTAATAAAGAAAATAAGATTAGTTGAAAAATTGCATTCATTAAATACTTAAATATAAATGTTTGCATGTCACAAACTCCATTCTATATATAATATAACTTATTTCATTGTTTATTACCTCATTTAAAAACATTCAAAAATCTTGTCCGATTTCAGCCAACGTCCTGGCATTTCCTGCGTTGCCGTTCCGCCAGGATTGGCATGACTTATGCTACAACAACCCCTTTGGGGTTCCCCCAATAAATTAGACACATAGTTTAGACGTTTTTCTTTCTTTCTCGTAATCTTCCGGGCTTTTATAATCTAGTGAAGAATGTAATCGAATCCTATTATAAAAAATCTCTATATACTCAAATATATCACGTTTTGCCTGAGCCCTGCTCTGATACTTGTTGTGGAAAATCAATTCTGTTTTTAGTGTTGCAAAAAAACTTTCAGCTACTGCATTGTCCCAGCAATCACCTTTGCGGCTCATTGATGAAATAATACCGTATTTCCACAGTGTTTTTTGAAAATCATGGCTGGCATACTGACTACCTCTGTCAGAATGAAAAATTAATCCCCTGGAGGGATTACGATTTAGTACGGCCATTTCCAATGCATCAATCACTAACCTTTTTGTCATATGATTGTCCATTGACCAACCAACAACCTTGCGAGAATAGAGGTCAATCACTACTGAAAGATAAAGCCAGCCTTCTTTTGTTGGAATATATGTTATGTCTGATACCCAGACTTTATCAGGTTGGGTAACGCTAAAATTACGTTTGAGAAGATTATTTTTTAAAGGGAGATTATTGTCAGAATTAGTTGTCCTTTTAAACTTTCTTTTCTGTATTGCTTTTAATCCCATTATCCTCATTAGTCGTTCAATACGCTTAATATTATAATGATAACCCTCTTTTTTAAGCTGTTTATGTATCCGGGGGCTACCACACCTTCCCCTGGTCTGCCAGTATATTTCAGCTATCTTCAACTTTAACTTTTTATTTGTTAACTCTCTTTTACCAGGTTTTCTATTTAACCAGCTGTAATATCCTGACCGGGATACATTTAAAACCTGGCACATCTTCTCCACAGCAAATTCATTACTGTGATCCCGGATGAAACCATATATCATTTCGGTTCCTTTGAGAAGATGCGCACTGCTTTTTTTAATATATCACGCTCTATTTTTATATCATTTAATTCTTTTTTTAGTCTTTGAATTTCTTCCTGTTCAGGGGTTAACTTTTGTTTACCATTGCCTGGGAAAGCTAAGTCACCTTTGTTTTTGTATTCCCTACGCCATCTGATTAGATTATGATAACTTATACCTAGTTCTTTTGCTATAACTGTGCAAGATTTATCCGAGCTAAAACTAAGTTCCACAGCTTCTCTTTTAAATTCTTCTGAATATTTTTTCCTTCCCATTATGGGCACCTCCTGGGTTAATTATATACCTAAACCCAGTGTCCGACAAATGGGGGGAAGGTCAAATGTCCCGAAGGGCAACGGACATTTATTTATAGATTTCTTGCTTAGTGTTAGCGAAAACACTGTGTTAGGTGAAGTATGCTGCTTAAGCATGTCAAAATGGGAGGTCCGAGGAGGGGCCCGTTTTGGCATGCGCCTAGAAACTTTAAATTCTCCTTCTACTATTTGAAACACAAAATTATATTATTTTATGAAAACTTCTTTTTGGGTTTTCTTTTTACATCATTATTATTTTTAATAGAATTTAATATTAAAACTAATGGCTTCTAACTGATTCAACATTTTCGAAACGTCAAGAAACTCTTCAGAAAGTAAGTTATTTTTTTTAAATCAAGCCCACAAGTCAAAAAAGTAGGAGGTCCGAGGAGGTACCTGCTTTTTTGACATACTCCCTCGTGCTCTTTACTCCAGCATATTTCACCTAACGTTCTAGGGATTTACGACGTTGCCGCCCCTTTAGGGTTGATATGGCTTTTGCTACCCAAATCCTCATACCCTCTGACTGCAAAAGACATAACAAAGGCAATGTCCCGTAGGGTAGCCGGTCTTTGGCGTCACGTAAATCCCGTGTTATACGAAGTCAATCAAGCAATATCATTAAGATCTATATTATAACCAGCAGCTTTTAATTCACGCCCTAATATAAATTTCCAGCTACCACTTGCGTCATATGGCACATATAAAATACCATCAAAATCAGATGGTAATTCAACTTCTTCTAAAAAAATAGGACATACCTTCTCTCTTCCTAATTTTGCGATAAAATATCCCATTTCTACAAGAACATTTTGCCTTGCTCTATATTTATAATCATCTTCTGACTTAGCTTTTCCTAGGTCATCAGGAGTAAGAAGAATAATGGCAAAACCAACATCTGAATTATTCTCAAGTTTTTCGATAATTGTTTGCCCTGTATTTGGTCTTTCATTTAATATGACTGCCTCAAGTCCTAATTTCTCTATTGTCCTAGCTACCGTTTCTTTTACTTCAATATTATGACCATGAACTATAAATACTTTATTATTATCTGTTTTCACATCCTTTTCATCAGTATGTACTAAATGTTCAAAAAGAACAAGTCTTTCTCTTATAGATTCTAAAGCTTCAATTTTTTTCTTAATAATATCTTTATGTCTTTTTATTTTTTGTCCTAAAGGTTCTCTATAATGTCCTATAACACCAATAGTAAACCCATTATAATCTTCAATAATTTAATTTTCTTCAAATATTTTTCCAAGCAAATCTTTATTAAAGGCTGTCCATTTTTTATATTCAGTTTTAGATTGCTCTAATTCAGCAATAGTAGATATTTTGCGTTCATATAGTTTAATACCCAATTCAATTCTTTCACTTAAATATTTTTCAGCTTCCTTTTTAGGTATTTTTAATTTGTAATTTTTCTCTGACATTAATAACCAACCTTTCTTAGATTGATTTCGTATAACGTATCCGTATTGCCGAAGTCCATCAAACCTTAGATAGCTCCTATCTTGGTTTGATGGATTTGGACGAAATGACGTTAGGAATGAAGTCGGCAATATATTGTTATCTGCAGTTGCGTACTTACGAACGTTCGTAATACTTATCAAATTCATTGAGTATATTTGGGCTATAAAAATCTTTTTTTGCACTTTTTGGATTATCTGGGTCTAAATATCGTGACATTACATATCGTTTATCTTTCTTAAGTTCTTTTCGAATAGTATGATACTTCTGCTATCTTGTAATCTTTCTGTTAATTCTTTATAATCCCATGGATATAAAGAACGAATATCTTCTTCTGTAAGTGTTACAGGAATTGCATCTGGATCATCACCTAATGCTAACCTCGCTGCTGTTGATAAAGCAGATCTTTTTAATCTAACATTTAGTTCTAATGTAACTGCATATTCGTCTTCATTTTTACCACCCTTATCATAGGAATGATGTAAAGATGTTAAATATTTAGCTATATTTGTTTCTTCAGATGTCAGATTTACTGCTAAAGCAGAATCAAAATCTCTAAAAAAAGCAAGTGGCATTAAATAAAAGTTATATTGACTCAAGTCATGATCAAACCACTTTTTCGTTAATTTCACAAAATTTTGTAAAGTTGCAGTTCCTAATTCTTGTATTGCCTTTGACAAGTCAGAACTCATATTAATCAAATGAATTGAATTATCTCTAATCTCTGTAAGTGCATCTAAATTAGCTTTTACTGCTTGATCAATATTACCTAATCCTTCATTCTCAATTAAAACTAAGGTTTTTCCCATACTTATTGTCATAGGGTTACCTGTACGGTTTCTCTTTATATATCTTCTTTTGCTCTTGGTACCATTTTTTAGAGTTCTTCTTTCATATATATATAGTTCTCTAATATCATTATCTTTTTCTTTAAGTACTTTGGCTTTCAGAAGTAATTCCCATGCGTTCAATGCTAATATTGAAAATGTTTCTTCGCGATATTTATGATCAGGCTTATTATACGTTTCGATGGCAGTAATCATAGCTGAAATTGCAGTATGAAGTAATGCACTAGATCTTGAACAAGCCATAATATCATCCTTTCTGTTAGCAATTGCAGATAACGTCCCCAGTGTTCCCGACGTGCCTGCGCCCCACTGGGGCCTGGTACGATGTTTGCGTGATATAAGCTTCCCGTCCTGATTCACAATAACTCATGCAAACATCGTATCAGAAGGCATGTCCCGAAGGGCAGGCTGTTTTTTAGCCGTAGCGGTAACACTGTGTTATATGACGTAATCGCTTAACTATCTTCTTTATCCAGTAATTTACTTTTTAAATCTTCACGAAGATCATAGGTATATTTGAAATTTCTATGATTTTCTCTTTGATTTTCAGGGATCTGAACAATTCTCATAATGTCAGAACAATGTAATTTTAATAACATCACTGTAAAGTCTTCACAATAAGAAAAAACATTGTATAATGTCACATCCATATATTCTTCTAGTGTGCAATTTTTATCAACTAAAATTTGTTTTTTCACTAAAGGTTTATCATTTTTATCCAAATATACTTCAAAATTAGTTATTTCTAATTTTGAATGTTCAACTTTTCCTCTATAATCATATAATTCTTTATACCATTTACTATCTTCATTTAACATTTTTATGTACTCTTTTTCATTAGTAAAAACCTTTTTTAAATATTTTAATAAATCTTTAGGTCCATCAAATTTTTTGTCAAAAACACACTCAGCAATTTTAATTGTTTTTCTTAGAGCTATAACATTTCTTATTAAAAAATCCTCGAAATATTTGTTCAACTCATATGAAGGATCATTATATTGAATAACATTTTCTTTTATTTTTATTTCTTTTTCTTCAATAATTTTATTTATAGTTTCATTCTGCAATTCTAAATAATTTTTAAATAATTCTTGTGCTTTAATTAAATCCAGAGTACATTCATGAAGAAATTCTTTTATCTTTTCAATTTTTTTATCAGATAAATTTATTAAATTTGTTTTAAATAATTCGAAAAATTGTAAAGACAATCTATTTACAATCGGATTGTTTGTTCCATGATTTAAAACCTTAGTAAATTTAAATCTCTGATTGCTCATATCAAATTCCTCCTGACCGTAAGCGATTATGTCATATAACGTTTTTGAGTTTCCGAAGTTTCTGAACCTTAGTCAGACTTGACTTAGGTTCAGAAATTTGGGTGCAGCGGCAGCGGAACCGGAAACTCTGTGTTAGGCGATCGTGGCTCAAATTTACCCAACATCTTTATTTTTATTTATTTCTTTAATTATTTCTGGAATCAATTCTAATGAATTAATAATAAAGCCGTTCCCAACATATTCAATTTTCTTATCTGCATTTCTATCAATTAAACCTGCATATAATACAGAATTAATAGCACCTATAAAATCTTTTTTATAATTATCGCCAATATATAAAGCTTCATAAGAATTAATATCCAAATCATTCAAACATTTTTTAAATATCCTCTTATCAGGTTTAGATATACCTAAATCACCAGAAATAACTACTGTATCAAAAAAATCTATTATACTTTTGTTTTTTAATTTCTTTCTTTGTTGATCTGAGTCTCCATCAGATATAATTCCAAGCAAATAGTCATTTAGTAATTCTAAACATACATCAGAAAATAAAGTCCAGTTATTCTCATAAGCGGATAAATAATAATTAAAAAATTCTTTTGCTTCAGCACTAGATATATTTTCACCAAACCTTGAAAAAACGCCTTTTAATCTCAATATTTTTTGTTCTTGAAATGTAATTTCCTTTTTTAAATATTGCTCCATATACTTATCATGTTCTTCTTTCCATATATCTTGAAATTCACTTAGTGTGAATCCCTTTTCAGCTATAAACTTATCATAAAAATTTTTACTTCCCTTTTTAATTGCTGATGTATGACTAATTAAGGTATCATCAATGTCAAATATAATTGCCTTTATCATTTTTTTATCTCTCCTTTACCCGCGTGAGCCATGTCGCTTAACGTATTCGTATTGCCGAAGTTCCTGAGTTTTAGGGCGACTGCCCTTAACGAAGGAATTTGGGTGAAATGACGGCAGGAATGGAACCGGCAATATATTGTTATACGATCGTTCCGGTCCCCCATTTTCAATGCGTTTTTTAAGGATTAATTTTTATTACTATTCTATATAGTAGAGGAAAACCAATAATAACAGAAATTATAACGAAAAATCCTAAAATATTTTTTATTAAAATACTGTGTATTAAATAATTAAAAATATAAAGTAGATAAAAGTACATTGCAAATCTTCCAAACCATTTATTGTCTTCTACATAAAATAAATCAAAAAAATATTTCTTTATTTTTCTCAACTTTTCATAACGAAATATTATAAAAATAATAATTATTGAGGTGGGAGCGGTTATAAATATTAATTCCATATTTTTTCACCTACTTTTAAAAAATTTAATTTATATACAATTAATTTACTTAGAAGGCATAGCTTTCCCATCTTTTCAGCCTACAATCTTAGGAATGTCGTATAACGTTCCCGGTGTTCCCGACGTTGCCGTTCCAACAGGATTGGCATGGCTTTTGCTCACAATACCTCCATCCCCAATGATTACAAAAGACATGACAAAGGCAATGTCCCGCAGGGTAGCCATGGACTTTGGCGTAATGGGAACACCGTGTTATCTGACGTTTGCCCCTTTTTATAAATGTTCTTTTACTTTCTGTTTCCTTCTTGCATATTATGTAATACAAATGTTATAATATTTATGAGGTGATATTATGAGATCTATTAAATTACGTAAAGTTGGAAATAGTTTCGGATTTACAATCCCAAAAGAACTTATTGAAAAATATAATCTTAAAGAAGGTGAAGAACTCCATGTTATAGAAATGTCTGAAGGGTTTACCTTAACCCCTTTTGATCCAGAATTTGAAAATTGGGCCAGTGCTTTTGAAAAAACTAATAAAAAATTTAAAAACACATTAAGGGAATTATCAAAATGAAAAAAATAAAATTCATTCCCAAAAAAGTAATCTTATATTTTTATGATCAACTTCTTCAAACCTATGGCGGTAAACATGGTATTAGGGATGAAAAATTACTTGATTCTGCATTAGAACAACCTAAAGCAACATATGAAGGCAAATACTTACATGATACTTTAATGGATATGGCTGCTGCTTATGGTTATCACTTATGTAATAATCATCCTTTTATAGACGGAAATAAAAGAATTGCCCTTGTAGCTATGGATGTTTTCCTCCAAAGAAATGGTTATGAAATTGTTGCATCAGAAAAAGAAACGTACAAAATAATGATTAAATTATCAGCTGGCCAATTATCAAAAAAAGAATTGACAAAGTGGTTAGAAAAAAATACATCCCCATTGCAGGATTAAAACTTCTGGTGAAAAAAACCCCAGGAGTTTTTTTATTAATTGTTATATCAGGCAAATGTCAGATAACGTTCCTAGGGTTTAAGAAGTTCATGAGCCTTAGGGCGACTGCCCTTGGCGAATGAATTTGGGTGAAGCGACAGCAAAACCTTAAACCCTATGTTATATGAAGTACTGACAATTAGCTAAAAATATTATCTAAAAACGGTTTTACCTTTTCCCATAAATTATATAATGTACCTATTGTTGATACTATTTCTTTAATATTATTCATTATTGGTTTTACTATACTTTTCTTTTGTTTTTCTTTCGGTAAAGCAGTTTGTGATGCAATAAAAGAAACTTGTTCTAACAATTCATTCTTCTCTTCTTGTTTTAACTCATTACTTTCTATAATTTTCTCAGTAAAATCCTTTAATGCAGCTACTAATTCATCATTTCCACTCTTCTTAATTTGCTCCATCGCAACATCTATTTTCTTAACTTCACCAGGATTAATTGCTCCGATAACACTTCTATCAACATTAATATTGTTAAAAGAAATTTTGCCTGTATTTATATATTGATTTGGTTGGTTGATTTTATATTTAGGCAAAACACCATATACTCCTAATGTTGCTTCCATCATATCACTCAAATAATTCATTTCTTCAAGATACCTGTTATTCTGCATTTGTATAGCTTGTTGTAATTTTAAATAACAATCAACACATAACGGTTGGCCCTCAACCTGATTTATTGCTGTTTTCCCACATTGACTACAATTCATAACTTAACACCTCTATTTTCTGTCAGTACTTCATATAACTCTCATCTTACCGACACCATAATGTCGTAAAGATATCTCTTTCTAACTTCTTTACGACTGAAAGTGTCGGTAATATCTTTCTATAGCAGACATTTAAACTTCCCACTTATCCAGAAATCACAATTCACTGACCTATATTTATACATATTCCCCTGTAATGACTACCCAGGGAAATATCCAAATAAAACCAAAATATTCTATAAAGGTCATTCAGGTTGATAATAAATTTTTCCATAATATTCATATATTTATATGTTTCTACATCAAAACTAAATTTCCTTTAAAATATGAAAATTCATCCCATCGATTTAAACAAAAAAAGACACCCGTCTATCAGGTGTCTTTAAAAGCAATCCTCTATTTACATATTATAATTTATTTAGATAAGACAATACCTCATCTTCATTTTTAACGGAATAACAATTTGCTCTTTTCTCCATTTCACTCCAGTATTTATTAGCCAGGCCATCTGTATAGTCTTTTTCTTTTATGTTATGAGAATTTACTATTATTATCGGTTTATCTTTAATACCACTGATTGCTTTAAGATTATCAATATTACCATATCCAAATGGTGTATCTGCTACTACTATAACATCACTTTCCCGTATCAAAGCGACATTATCCTTCAGGCTCTTTTCACAGATGGGGGCAAAAGGTGGAATCTCAACTACTGGTATACCCAGTTCCATGGCCTTCTCCCAGTCACTATCCCCCTGATTTAAAACACCGGTACTTACCCGGTAACCTTGCTGGTGTAATGTATTCATAAGTTCCTTTCCGGACCCTCCACCACAAATCAAATGTACCCGGGGTTTTTGGGTTGGTTTTATCCTCTGTCTCTTTTTCTCTTTTCCAGGAATTAAAACCACATAGGGTTTGTTGGATATGGGGTTATTTAATACTTTAACTTCAGTATTATATACCTTTTTTATATTTGCCGGTGTTAATACTTCTTCTGGAGAACCGGCAGCAAATATTTTCCCATCTTTTAAAAGGATAAGCCTTTTACAATACTGACCTGTTAAGTTTAAATCATGTGATACCAGTAAGATGGTCAGGTTCATGGTTTTGTTTAAATGAGACAGCAATTCAAAAATCTCCTGCTGATAGTTAATATCTAGACTGGCTGTGGGTTCATCTAAAAGTAATATTTCAGGTTGTTGCGCCAGAGCCCGGGCAATAATAACCCGTTGTCGTTCCCCACCACTCAATTCCCTGACCTTTTTATCCCGTAACTTACTGGTATCTGTTAGCTCCATTACTTCTTCTACTATAACTTTATCTTCCCGGGTTACACGTCCCCAGTTGTCCATATAGGGATTTCTCCCCATTAATATTAAATCATAAACAGTAAAGTTAAACTGAATAGAAGTATCCTGGGGGACTACGGAAAGGATACGGGATAACTCCTTTACTGAATAATCATTTAATAATCTTTTATTAAGATATATTAATCCAGATTCAGGCGATAATATTTTACTTAAATTCTTTAAGAGGGTTGATTTACCCGACCCATTGGGACCTATAATACCTATAAACTCCTTGTTTTCAATAGACAGCGAAACATTCTTCAGTATTGCCTTATTATAATATCCAAAATTGAGGTTTTTAATTTCAATCATTTTGCATCACCATAAATTATCCTTCTTTTTCTTTAGAAGATATATAAAATAAGGAGCCCCTACCAGGGCCGTAATAATACCGACCGGTATCTCCGATGGTTTAATTAATGTCCGGGCCAGATCATCACTTACAACCAGAAATAAACCTCCGAGAAGCCATGAAAAAGGCAGCAAACGCCGGTGGTCAGGGCCAATAATAAGCCTTGAAATATGGGGAACTATTAATCCAATAAAACCTATTATTCCACTGACAGATACAGCTGCTGCGGTTAATAAAGCACCTGAAAAAATCAAAATTGATTTAACCCTTTCTACATTAACCCCCAGGTTATGGGCACTCTCTTCACCCAGTAAAAGTATGTTTAAATCTTTTAAATAAAAAACGACAGGTATTAAACCCAGTATATAATACGGAACTATTATCTTTACTTCTTTCCAGCCTTCTGTAATCAAACTCCCCATTAACCAGTAAACAACTTTATACAGATCACCGGTAACAAAAACCATCAAAAAAGACATAACTGCATTTAACAGAAAGCCAACCGCTACACCAGCCAGTAAAAAAGTAGTTACCGGAGTTTTTTTGTTAACCCGTGCCATCCTGTATACAGTAAAAATCGTCAATAAAGACCCCAGAAAAGCCATAATTGGCATAGTATCAAACCACAGAAAGGTAATACTCCAGTTAAATAAAATAGCCAGGGTAACAGCTGTTCCAGCTCCGGCTGAAACTCCAATTATATAGGGATCAACCATGGGATTTCTGATAACTCCCTGAAACACAACCCCGGATACAGCCAGAGCTGAACCAACCAGGAAACTTAGAATAATCCGGGGAAGCCTGATATCCTTTATAATTATTTTATAGGTTTCATTACTATCTGCATGGTCCAGTATAATTGCCCAAATTTGATGAATGGGTATATGAACCGACCCGACTGCTAAAGATAATATAAAGACTACTATCAATAATACTATTAAAGCCAGGAAAATTATTTTTCTCGAATAATTTAGTTTCATAGTTAGTCACCTTAATTATTTTTTATGGATAATTAATAATGATGTTGTCACCACAGGTGCTCCGTATCTAAATAAAACATACAGGAACAGTTTAAGGTTGCACCACAGGTGCTCCGTATCTAAATAAACCGTACATGAACTGTTTAAAGTTGTTTGCTGGATATATAAAAATTATATAAGTATTCTCATTCAATCTCAAGAAAAAAGAATTATAAAATAAAAAAAGCACCTGAACGGTGCATAATGGAGCGGGAAACGGGATTCGAACCCGCGACCTTCTCGTTGGCAACGAGACGCTCTACCTCTGAGCTATTCCCGCATGGTGGAGGGGAAAGGATTTGAACCTTTGAAGGCAATCGCCGGCAGATTTACAGTCTGCTCCCTTTGACCACTCGGGCACCCCTCCATATTATTTAATTTAAAAAAATGGTGGAGATGAGGGGATTCGAACCCCTGGCCTCTACACTGCCAGTGTAGCGCTCTCCCAACTGAGCTACATCCCCACTGGAGCCGATGACCGGACTTGAACCGGTGACCCCTTCCTTACCATGGAAGTGCTCTACCGACTGAGCTACATCGGCATAAATGTGGCGGAGGTGACGGGATTCGAACCCGCGATCTCCGGCGTGACAGGCCGGCGCGTTGAGCCAGCTACGCTACACCTCCATTAAAATGGTGGGCGAAACAGGACTCGAACCTGTGGCCCCCTGCTTGTAAGGCAGGTGCTCTCCCAACTGAGCTATTCGCCCACTGGCACCCTCAAGGGGATTCGAACCCCTGCCGCCAGGATGAAAACCTGGTGTCCTGGACCACTAGACGATGAGGGCTTAAAAAACAGGTAACCTTGGCGGAGAG
The DNA here is from genome assembly GCF_000020485.1 of Halothermothrix orenii H 168. Classification (GTDB taxonomy): domain Bacteria; phylum Bacillota; class Halanaerobiia; order Halanaerobiales; family Halothermotrichaceae; genus Halothermothrix; species Halothermothrix orenii. Next base: position 25,335 of record NC_011899.1, on the reverse strand, counting down.
GGAGGGATTCGAACCCTCGCCAGGGCTTACACCCTGCTACAGGTTTAGCAAACCCGCCCCTTCGGCCACTTGGGTACCTCTCCGGGTGGTGGGTCTAAGAGGATTCGAACCTCTGACACTGCGGGTATGAACCGCATGCTCTGCCAACTGAGCTATAGACCCACGTATTTTATTAAATATCATCTTCAAGTTAGAATGCTTTATAATGGAGCGGGAGACGGGATTCGAACCCGCGACCCTCAGCTTGGAAGGCTGATGCTCTAGCCAGCTGAGCTACTCCCGCCGATAAAATGGTTGCGGGGGACGGATTCGAACCGCCGACCTTCAGGTTATGAGCCTGACGAGCTACCAGACTGCTCCACCCCGCGATGAATGGTGAGCCATGGAGGAATCGAACCTCCGACAACCTGATTAAAAGTCAGGTGCTCTACCGACTGAGCTAATGGCCCATGTTATTTTTGATTTTGCCTGGCTGGGGCGGCAGGATTCGAACCTGCGCATGCTGGGACCAAAACCCAGTGCCTTACCACTTGGCTACACCCCAGAGTTTTAAATATCCGGCAGCGACCTACTCTCCCACGGGGTTACCCCCGCAGTACCATAGGCGCTGGAGGACTTAACTTCTGTGTTCGGAATGGGAACAGGTGTTGCCCCTCCGCTATTGCCACCGGAAAACTTTTTGCTTATCTCTCATTCGCATATTCTATTATAACAGATTTTTTCGCCTTGTCAACACTTTATTTCAGCTTTTTTAACTTTTTGGCCTCTCAATATTAACCACTTTCACACCTTCAAAACAGCATACAATGATGAGATGAGATTAAGCCCTCGACCTATTAGTACCGGTCAGCTTAACGAATTACTCCGCTTCCACCTCCGGCCTATCTACCTGATCATCTCTCAGGGGTCTTACCTCCTTAAAGAGTGGGATACCTTATCTTGAGGGTGGCTTCACGCTTAGATGCTTTCAGCGTTTATCCACTCCACACATGGCTACCCAGCTATGCCCCTGGCGGAACAACTGGTTCACCAGCGGTGTGTCCATCCCGGTCCTCTCGTACTAGGGATGGCTCCCCTCAAGTATCCTGCGCCTGCGACGGATAGGGACCGAACTGTCTCACGACGTTCTGAACCCAGCTCGCGTACCGCTTTAATGGGCGAACAGCCCAACCCTTGGAACCTGCTTCAGCTCCAGGATGCGACGAGCCGACATCGAGGTGCCAAACCTCCCCGTCGATGTGAACTCTTGGGGGAGATAAGCCTGTTATCCCCGGGGTAACTTTTATCCGTTGAGCGACGGCGATTCCATGCTCCACCGCCGGATCACTAAGCCCGACTTTCGTCCCTGCTCGACCTGTATGTCTCGCAGTCAAGCTCCCTTCTGCCTTTACACTCTTCGTGCGATTTCCATCCGCACTGAGGGAACCTTTGGGCGCCTCCGTTACCTTTTAGGAGGCGACCGCCCCAGTCAAACTGCCCGCCTGACAATGTCCCATGACCGGTTTACGGCCACTGGTTAGAATTTCACTACAGGAAGGGTGGTATCCCACCGGCGGCTCCACTGATGCTGGCGCACCAGCCTCTCAGCCTCCCACCTATCCTGTACATCCTGTAGCAAAACCCAATATCAGGCTACAGTAAAGCTCCACGGGGTCTTTCCGTCCTGTCGCAGGTAGTGAGCATCTTCACTCACACTACAATTTCGCCGAGTCCCTTGTTGAGACAGCGCCCAAGTCGTTTCGCCTTTCGTGCAGGTCGGAACTTACCCGACAAGGAATTTCGCTACCTTAGGACCGTTATAGTTACGGCCGCCGTTTACTGGGGCTTAGGTTCAGACCTTCGCTTGCGCTAAGCCTTCCCCTTGACCTTCCAGCACCGGGCAGGCGTCAGCCCCTATACTTCGTCTTTCGACTTAGCAGAGACCTGTGTTTTTGATAAACAGTCGCTTGGGCCTGGTCACTGCAACCGCCTCGGGCTTTCACCCTATCGCGGCACCCCTTCTCCCGAAGTTACGGGGCCATTTTGCCGAGTTCCTTAACAAGGGTTCTCTCGCGCGCCTTGGGATTCTCTCCCTGCCTACCTGTGTCGGTTTCCGGTACGGGCACTATTAACCTCACTAGCGGCTTTTCTCGGCGGCTCATTGGACAACTTCGCCTCATTCGGCTCGACATCACCCTCCGGAGTTATGGATATGGGGATTTGCCTCCTTATCCCTCCTTCGGGCTTATACACGCTCCTCCAGTCGCGTGCTTGCCCTCTTCGCCGCGTCCCCGCTTCGCTCAAACGGTTAATAGTGGCATCGGAATCTCTACCGATTTCCCATCGCCTACGCCTTTCGGCCTCGGCTTAGGTCCCGGCTTACCCTGAGCGGACGAGCCTTCCTCAGGAAACCTCAGGCTTCCGGCGGAGGGGATTCTCACCCCTCTTTTCGCTACTCATACCGGCATTCTCGCTTCTGTGCCGTCCACTGCTCCTTCCGGTACAGCTTCTCCCAGCACAGAATGCTCCCCTACCGCATGTGGCCTTTTGCCACCTGCCCACAGCTTCGGTGACAGGCTTAAGCCCCGTTACATCTTCGGCGCAAGGCCGCTCGACCAGTGAGCTGTTACGCACTCTTTAAATGAATGGCTGCTTCTAAGCCAACATCCTGGTTGTCTTAGCGACCTCACTTCCTTTTCCACTTAGCCTGTACTTGGGGACCTTAGCTGGTGATCTGGGCTGTTTCCCTCTCGACTACGGAGCTTATCCCCCGCAGTCTGACTCCCAAGGCCTGTGCTTCGGGCATTCGGAGTTTGAATGGGTTCGGTAACCTTGGTGGGCCCCTAGCCCAATCAG
>NC_011899.1:0-17500 GCF_000020485.1 Halothermothrix orenii H 168 | reverse complement strand
AGAAAAGGGCTCCTATTCTGGTTGGTTTTCCCCCCAGTTTTACAATAATATCACTGAACCTCAATGCATGGGTCTTCTCAATTTCCCCCAGTTTAATCAGAACCCTGGCCATATACCTATCTTTACTTCCTTTAGCCTGGTTAAGATAAAGATCTGTCTGGGCCAGCTCCAGGGTATAAAACCAGTTTAACCATTTCAAAAGTTTACTATCTTCCACCACCTGGCCTCCTGTCTATTAGTTTCTCATTATTTTATTATGGCTTAAAATTAATATATTTACCCTATCTATTTTCATAGTAAAACATTGTTAAAAATATTTATAATAATGATTTTTAACTTATTACCAGGCTTTACGACCGGAAAAATCAATTATAAAAGACCCTGTGGTCCCCTCAGTTAATAAATAATATTGAAATTGTTTTAAAAAAACATCTCCCATGTAATTTTTCCTGAAAAGAATATTTTATAGTCGAGAGTAAAAAACTAATTAAAAAGAAAGGAGTGAATAGGGCTGGGACATCACCGTTATGACGTTATTGTAGTTGTAGCAGGACCTGCCGGTTCTTCGGCAGCCCTGGTCGGGGCCCGGGGAAACCTTTCTGTAGCCCTCCTTGAAAGGGGACAATACCCCGGAAGTAAAAATATGTTTGGTGGGTGATTTATCGGGAGGCAACAGCCCAGATCGTACCTAATTTCTGGGAAGAAGCTCCAGTAGAACGGGCTATCGTTACCGATACTTTATGGTTTATGGACCAGACCTCGGCTGTCCAGGTAGGTTTTACTGGCCTTAACTATGCTAAACCACCCTATAATAAATTTTCGGTCATCAGATCACGTTTTGATCACTGGCTTGCCAAAAAAGCCGAAGAAGCAGGGGCTCATTTAATGACATCCTGTCTGGTTAAAGACCTTATCTTTGAAAAAGAGGGACTGACAGGGAAAAAGGTTGCCGGGGTAGTCCTTGATGATGGTAGTAAACTTTATAGTGATGCAGTAATTCTGGCTGAAGGAGCCATGGCTGATCTCGCTGCTAAGGCAGGACTCAGGCGTGAAATCTCTGCTGACAGCCTTAAAATATATGTAAAGGAAATTCTGGCCCTCCCCCGGGAAATAATAGAAGCCCGTTTTAACCTGGAGAAAGACGAAGGGGTGATTATAGGCATGGTTGGTTTCCCCACTTCAGGGGCTGTGGGAAAAGGTGGTATCTGGACCAACCGTGATAGTATTTCACTGGTGGTGGGAGGATATCTAAACCAGATTGTCAATAAAGGTTTAAACCTCTATCAACTCCTCAACCGGCTGAAAAAACATCCCATGATCAGGAGACTTATTGAAGGAGCAAAAACAGTCCAGTATATGTCCCATCTTATCCCCAAAGGAGGTTATAAAAGTCTACCTCAGTTTTATGATAATGGTATCCTGATAACCGGAGATGCCGGTATGCTGGTCAGTGGACGCCACGGAACCGATATTGCCATGCTGTCCGGTAAATATGCTGCTGAAACTGCTTTACAGGCTAAAGCCAGAGGGGATTTTTCTAAAAAGACCCTCTCCTCATATGAAAATAAACTTAAGAATACTTTTTTTATGCGGGCCATAGAAAGTAATAAAGAAGCCCGGGATTATTACCGGGAATACCCTGATTCTGACTTTGTTTTCAGTAAAACCCTGAACGAAGTGGCCTATGAATTTTTCAAAGAAGGCTTAAAAACCCAGGATGAAAAGCTGAATGAAATAATAGAAGAAGTTAAAGAAATTCAATCACTCCAAAAAAATATCAGAGATATATATTCTGGATTACAGCACTGGAGGGTATTTTAAAATTGACTAGTTTTTTAAAAAATAATGAGAATCCCCTTAAATATGTAAATATAATCCCTGCAGGTAAATCTCATATCCATATAAGGAATAAAAAGGTCTGTCTTGACTGTGAAAATAAACCCTGTACGTACTACTGCCCTGCCCGTGTATTTTTCTGGGAAGTTAATGAAATTAAAATATTGTTTGAAAGGTGTATCGAATGTGGAGCCTGCCCCTGGGGGTGTCCCCGGGAAAACATAGACTGGGTCTACCCACCAGGAGGCTATGGTGTCAAATATGAGGTTTAAATAATTTTTGTGACAGGTTTATTATTAATTATTAATGGTAAGCGACAAAACAATTTATGATGGTTAACATATTTAAAATATTTATTCAAAAAGGAGGATATTTATGGATTTGATTATCAGTGTTCTGGACTTTATTAAACACCAGATTTATACACCCTATTTACCCCCGCTTTTTATTATCTGTGGTCTTCTGGCCTTTTTTGGAGATACCAACTACGCCAATTTTTATGGCCATAACAAGGACTTTGTTTTTTCCTTTTTCCTGGGGTTACTTAATATTTTAGCAGGTTTACTTTTAATTCTGGTTAGTATTATACATACCCGTTATGTTTTTTAGCAAATAAAAAATTTCTTAATAAAAAATTCACCGCTCAGCTTTACGAACAGAAAAATCAATTGTGAAAACCCTGATTTAGCAGCATTTCTATTTTTTCGTAAAGGTACTCATCCCCATCCTCCGGATATCTACATATATAGTTAGGTCCAGCTCTCCTTCACTGAAGGCTTTTCTCCAGTTATTTATCTCCTTCCATTCCCGGTTCTGATAGGCCCTGAGCTGCTGGCCAAAACCAAATATATCTGCTTTAAATTGTTTTTGGACTTTATTAATCATCTGTTCTAATTCACGTTTATATTCCTTTTCCACTCTCTCCTCCAGGGCTGAAAAAAGTACCGGATCATTATAGTCAGTCTGGGTTTCCTGGGAAACAATCCGACCTTCTACCTCCATATCTATTATAAATTTAACCTTTCCGTTCTTTTGAATTATAGGTCTAACATTAGAATTAACACCTGTCAGTTGGATGGTTACCCTCCCTAGTTCGTCCTCCACATCCCTGACAACCTCTATACCACCTCTTTGGTTTTCAGTAATCTGGATGAAATTCCAGGTTTCATAGAGATCAAGGGACCCCACCATATTATCCCCCCGGAAGACAGCCACTCCCGTATTGACAACCGAATCCTTGTGGGAAGATACCATGATAGCCACCGGGTCAATTCCTTTGTCTATTAACCTGACCACAAACTCCATAAAGGGTATATCGGGCATACGCCCTGTATTCTGGGCTGTTTCCACCATATTCATTAAGAACATGGCCTGAATTGTAGCTGATTTAGGAAAGGTCTTTAAAACATCAGCTGCATCCCCCTTACTAACTAGAATATAAGATAATCTACGGAACATAGGATGGTTTCTGAAATAATTTAAAAATTGGTTAACTCCATTCTGGGCCACTTTCTGACCAAATATCAAAATTCGGACATGACCAAAAAAAAGACTATATTTTAATTTTTCCTGGCAGAGCTCTATAGCCCGGGCCATCGTGGCCCCGGTGGAACTGATATTCCAGACAACCTGTTCCCCCATGGGAGGGGCCTGCCCGGCCCCACCGGTCATCTGTTCAGAAATAGCAATCTGGAGGGTAACCTTAACCATATAGGAACCTTCAAAATTGCCGGGCTGGGGAATATCGGCATAATCTATTCCAATTGCCAGAACTGTTGCCCTCTCATCTATATCCTTTAAATCCCAGCACCCTGTTAACAGGATAGATATTAAAACTATAACCATTATTGCTGGTAGAATTCGTGATTTCATGCCTTCTGTCCCCCTTTAATATTTCTAATGAGAGAGATAATATACAACAGGGGAGTCACGGTTATAATTACTAACCCTCCAAACTTCCCCATGACATTCATATAATTTAATACTTCATATATATTTTGGGGATAGGTACTAAAAAAATAAAACAAAGGAAGTAGGGGGTATACCAGAGTTTTATGGTCAGATAATTTTAAAACCTGGGTAGCCCCTACCACCGAACTATAAAATAAATTAGTAACCGTGGTAAAAACAGCTATTACCCAGAAGGCAATAAAAATAGCCTCAACCCTTTCTAAAATGAGTCCTGGGAAATTGATCACCTTAACCAGCTCCAGGGTCGGCCACATTAAGTTCTGAAGTTCCCTGGTTCCAAACACTCCTATTCCAATAATAACTACAGCCAGATAAATTGCTGCAGGGGATAACCATCCTTTAAACCCATAGTTATATACTTTACCCAGGGTAGTTATAGAAGGGATAAACAGAAATATAATTTCAAAGCCAACAAAGGAAAAAAACAGTTCCCTGGTGTTAATTAAAATAGAGGGAAGTCCATTTCCCAGCAACGGAAGAAGTTTTATCCCGGTCACCTGTTTAAGGGAAACAGCCAGTCCAAAAACAGCCGGTATTATTAGGAAGATAAAGAACAATTCATTAACCCTCCCGAAGACCTCTACATCATGCCTGGAGAGGTAGGCTACCAGAATTAACATAGAGATAATTATCACTTCAATGGGGGTATTTAATAAAATTGCATCAACCATCATTTCTGCAAAAACCCTGAATATTAAACTACTCAATAAAAACCAGTAAGTACAGAAGATGAGCGAAACCAGGGTACCCGGTATTTTCCCGATAATACGAGGGGCATACTCCATTAAGGTATTTTCCGGAAAGCGGGTCCCCAGTTTTAAGATAAGAAACAGAAAAAAAAGGGCAATAACTCCCCCCAGCAGAAGGGCAATCCAGCCGGCTGTACCGGCAAATTTAGTTGCCGTTTTAGGTAATATTAATACCCCGACCCCGACCATGGTGTTGGCAATGATCCCGGCAAACTGCCTTTCACTTAATTTACCGTGTTCTTTCATTCTGGTCATCATCCCCTTTTGAGGAAAACCTCTTTTCATCTTTAGTCCGCAAATATTTAGGTCGTCTATACATTAACCAGAAGGGTGCCCTGACCACCAGGTCTTTCAGGTCAGATAACCGGGACGGGGCCAGTGGGGTTAAATAGGGGATTCCGAAGGACTTGAGGCTGGCCAGGTGAATGGTTATGGCTATTAATCCCCAGATAAGTCCATAGAGACCAAAGATGGTCGTCACCACCATAAGGGGAAACCTCAATATCCTGAGGGCAATGGCACTCCCGTAGTCGGGAATTGTAAAAGAAGCAATGGTAGTAACAGCCACAATAATTACCATAAAAGGGCTGACAATACTGGCACTGACCGCAGCTTCACCTACAATCAGGGCCCCAACAATACCGATAGTAGGGCCAATGGGATTGGGAAGACGGATGCTGGCCTCCCTTAAAAGTTCCATGGCACCCTCCATTATAAAGGCTTCCAGATAGGAGGGAAAAGGAACCATACCCCTGCCACCGGCAAAGGCAAGGGCCAGTCGGGTCGGTAACATTTCAGGATGGAATGATATCAGAGCAATATATATAGATGGTAAGGTTAAGGATAAAAAGGCAGCTATTCCCCTTATAATCCTGATAAAATTAGCCACCAGAAACCGTTCATGGTAATCTTCCGGGCTTTGAAAAAATATAGAGATAGTCATTGGTAGAATCAAAACAAACGGGGTGTTATCAACTACGACAGCAACCCGGCCCTCCATCAGGTTAGCAGCCACCCGGTCGGGCCGTTCTGTACTCAATATCTGGGGGAATGGTGATAAATGACTATCCTCTATTAACTGTTCTACAAAACCGGAACTACCGATATTGTCTATGTTTATATTATTTATCCTCTCTTTTACCTCTTCAACAAGGTGTTTATTGGCAATACCCTCTATGTAACAAATAGAAACACTGGTTTTTGAAAAGCGTCCTATATTATAATTTTTAATCCTTAATGAGGGGTGTTTTACTCTCCTCCTGATTAAACCTGTATTAACAGCAAGGGTCTCAGTAAAACCATCCCTAGGTCCTCTGATTACCGATTCTACAACCGGTTCAGAGACTGACCTTTTTTCCCACCCCTTGGTATTTAAAACCATTACCTGTTCATAACCATCTACCAGCAGAACGGAATCACCATTTAAGATTCCTTCGATGGTATCTTCAAGCTTTTCAGTGACTTTTACTTCATTTATGGTCATGGTATTATCCCGGACAAATTTAACAATATCATCGGTCGTTAAATTCTCAACATTATCACTGAAAAACTCCTCAGTAAATAATGGTTCGAGGATACTTTCATTTATTGTTTTTTTATCAACCAGGCTATCAATATAGATAAGGGTTGCCTTAATTTTAAGCTTTTTTCCCAGCTTAAATTCCCTGAAATTGACATCATCACTAAATCCAATTATATCTTCTATGGTTTTCTCATTTTTCTTTATATCCCTGGTTAATTTTTTTTTGGATGTTTTTTCCCCGGGTCTATCAGTATTACTACTGATAATTTCATCTATTCTCTCTTTTATCCGCTCCCAGTTCAAATTACTTTTACCCCTTTCAAGTAAATGAGGACTTTATGGCTTTCAGGCTTACAATATATTATGACTTAAAAGAGGTAATTTTATGTGGTGGTTAAAAATGTCAGAATACAAACCCTGAAAGGAAAAATAATAACCACATAGATGTTTTAAAAATATTTATATTAAAGGTTATAATTTATTTAAAACCTATAATAAGATTAAAAACCTGGTATTAAATTATACCATGTAACAGGATATACCATCACCAGCTTAATCACCACCAGGTTACAGAGGGAGGAGGGTCTAAATGGATTTTTTAAAGTCAGTCGTATTATCTTCAGTCGTATTATCTAATGTATTATTTATTAAAAAATTTATTAAAATATTATATACTCATTATCAAAAAGTTAACAGAAAAATAATTTATATATCATTAATAATAGGTATAATATCGTTAATGGTTATACCCCTGTCCGGTTGTTCCCCTGCTTCCGGGGAGTCTAAGAAGCCAGAGAAAGTAAAAATCGGGGTCACGGTAGCCACCATGAAATATGATGTATTTTATTTAATCAAAGAAGCCATGTTTGATAATCAGGAAAGGGAGAATGCAACTCTGATCTGGAAAGATGCCGGTTATGATGAAAAAAGGCAGGCTCAACATATTGATGAATTTATCAAGGAAAAGGTAGATGTGGTTATAATTCATCCGGTAAACCCCATAACTTCAGGTAAATTAGTTAAAAAATTATCAAGTAAAAAAATCCCGGTACTGGCCTTAAGGAGATTACCTTATGAAGTCGGTCTAGATGGTTATATTCCGGCCAATAATTTCAGAATAGGTATGGAGCAGGCTATCTATGTTGCTGACCAGATAGACCATGAAGGGAAAGTTGTTATTTTAAAGGGGGATAAAAAAACCAATTCAGCCCAGTTAATAACCTGGGGAAATAAACAGATTTTAAAAAAAGAACCCGGTATCAAAATTGTGGCAGAAAAGTGGCATGAATTTGACAAAGTTGAAGAGGCAGCTAAAACCACCAGGCAAGCTTTAGAAAAATACCCCGATATTAAAGCCATACTGGCAAATAACAGCCGCCTGGCCATGCAGGCCGTCAAGGTTTTAAAAGAAAAAAACTGACCGACAAAGTTGTTACCATCGGGTCAGATTTAAGTAAAGAAGCCTATGAAGCCATTAAAAAGGGAGACCATGATGCCGAGATCGATACTATGCCCTATCTGATTGGCTTAACAGGATTTAAGACTGCGGTGTCTATTGCCAGGGGGGAAAACTGGCTCTTTGATCAAAAAATTAATAATGGAGAATACAAAATACCGACCATTATTACTCCTATAATGACAATAGATAAATATAATCTGGTAACTGTTGAAGATAGATGGAAAAAAAGAAATATAAAGTGGTAAATCATTAAAAATATTTTAATAAAAAAATTAACCCCAGCCCTTTTAAGGGCTGGGTATCTCTACAGGTTTAATATTAAGTTCTCCATTTAAACACAATTTAAACATAAGTAATCCTGTCTTTAACCATTCAACAATTAATCCATCTCCTCAATATCCTTTTCTTCAGGGGAAATCCGTGCCAGGGAAACCACCCGGTCACCCTCTTCAAGCCTGATAACCTTAACACCCAGGGTATTTCGACCCAGGCGAGATATCCCTTCAACCCTGGTCCTGATAATGATACCTTCACTGGTGATAAGAATCAGGTCATGGTCTTCTCTAACAACTTTAACCCCGGCCAGGTTACCATTTTTCTCTGTTATATTTGCCGTAATAAGTCCTTTACCACCACGGCTCTGCAGTCGGTATTCCTCAAGTGGGGTTCTCTTACCATAACCCTTTTCGGTAATAACCAGGAGGTCATCTCCTTCACTATCAACCCCCATCCCGACAACATAGTCTCCATCCTCTAAAGTTATAGCTTTAACTCCCATGGCCGTTCTTCCCATAGACCTGACTTCATTTTCTTTAAAGTGAATGGCTTTACCCCTGTGGGTAACAATAATTACACTCTGGTTTCCATCAGTATATTTAACATCAATTAGTTCATCTTCATCCCTTAAAGTTAAACCGATTAAACCGGTATACCGGGACTCATATTCGGCCAGGGGTGTCTTTTTTATCATACCATTTCTGGTTACCATAACCAGGTACCTCTCCTCATCAAATTCCCTGATGGGGATAACAGTAGTTATCCTCTCTTCTTCTTCCAGTTCCAGCAGGTTTACAATGGCAGTACCCCGGGCCTGGCGGCTGGCCTGTGGAATCTCAAAAACCCGGAGTCGGTATACCTTACCCTTATTTGTAAAGAACAGAAAGTAATGATGGGTTGAAGTTGTAAAGACGTGTTCAACAAAGTCTTCCTCTTTGGTATTAATACCTATTATACCTTTACCGCCACGACGCTGACTGCGGTAAATATCAATAGGCATTCTCTTTATATAACCATGGTGGGTTAAGGTGATTACCACCTGTTCTTCAGGTATCAGATCCTCTACATCGAGGTCAACAGCCTGAATAGATATTTCAGTCCTTCTTTCATCCTGGAATTTTTCCTTTAATTCAAGAAGCTCATCCTTGATAATACCCAGTAACTTGCCTTCATCTGCCAGGATAGATCTGTAATAGGCAATCTTTTCTTTAAGCTCCTTATATTCAGCCTCAATTTTATCCCTCTCCAGACCGGTAAGCCTCTGCAGCCTCATTCTCAGGATGGCTTCAGCCTGTTTTTCAGTAAGGTTAAAGTTTTCAATTAAACCCCTGCGGGCAGTATCAACATCAGGTGCTTCTCTAATTAACTGGACTATATCATCAATATTGGCCAGGGCTATCCTGAGTCCCTCCAGGATATGGGCTCTGGCTTCAGCTTTATCCAGCTGGTATTTTGTCCGTCTGGTAACTACTTCTTTTTGATGTTCCAGGTAATGGTTTAATAGCTCCTTTAAGGTTAAAACCCTGGGCATACCATCAACCAGGGCCAGCATAATAACCCCATAGGTTACCTGGAGCTGGGTATATTTATACAGACGGTTTAAAATAACTTTAGGGACAGTCCCTTTTTTAAGTTCTATCACAATCCGGAGTCCGCGCCTGTCCGATTCATCCCTTAAATCACTTATTCCGGTTATCTTTTCATCCCGGACGAGATTTGCTATCTTTTCCACCAGGCGGGCTTTATTAACCTGATAGGGAATTTCCGTAATTATTATTTTCGACTTACCGTTCTTATCCTCTTCTATCCGGGCCTTTCCCCTGACTTTTAACCGTCCCCGCCCGGTCTTATAGGCCTGGTAAATTTTATCTTTACCCATAATTATACCACCAGTAGGGAAATCAGGCCCTTTTATTATTTTCATTAAATCTTTAACCTCAAGGTCAGGGTTATCTATTAAAGCAACAACACCGTCGATAACCTCACCGAGGTTGTGGGGTGGAATATTGGTAGACATCCCGACAGCAATCCCGGAGACTCCATTCATCAAAAGATTTGGTAATCTGGCCGGCAATACCTCTGGTTCTTCAAGGGATTCATCAAAGTTGGGAGCAAAATCCACCGTGTTTTTATCAATATCCCTCAAGAGTTCGGTGGTTAACCTGGCCATTCTGACCTCGGTATACCTCATTGCCGCAGCTGAGTCGCCGTCAATAGAACCAAAATTACCGTGGCCATCAACCAGGGGATAACGAAAGGAAAATTCCTGGGCCATCCTGACCATGGTATCATAGACAGCAGTATCGCCATGGGGATGGTATTTACCCAGGACTTCACCGACAACCCTGGCTGATTTTTTATGGGGTTTATTGGGGGTAATCCCCAGATCATGCAGGGCATAGAGTATCCTCCGCTGTACCGGTTTCAATCCATCCCTGACATCAGGTAGAGCCCGGCTTACAATAACACTCATGGCATAGTCCAGGTAGGCACCCTTCATTTCATTCTCAATATCAACCTCAAGGACCTTACCATTGTTTATATCCATTACCATTAATAATTCACCTGCCGATTTAATTTATATAAAGCTGGTAAAGTTAGAGATAAAAAGGAAATAAATTAGTTAAGGATATTTAGGAAATTAACAAGGAAATTAACTATGAATAATTAATAAAATTAAACATCCAGGTTCTGAACTTCATGGGCATGTTCCTGAATAAATTCGCGCCTGGGCTGGACCTTATCCCCCATGAGGGTAGTAAAGGTCTCATCTGCTACTACCGCATCCTCAATTTTGACCTTGAGGATAATACGGTTTTCAGGGTTCATGGTAGTTTCCCAGAGCTGGTCGGGGTTCATCTCTCCAAGACCTTTGTAACGCTGCAGGGTTATTTTATCACGTCCTATGTCATTGAGTAGTTTTTGTAAACCCCGGTCGTTATAAACATACTCTTCCCTTCTCCCCTTTTTCACCTTATAGAGGGGAGGCTGGGCTATATATATCATGCCATTTTCAATTAAAGGACGCATATACCTGTAGAAAAAGGTAAGCAACAGGGTCCTGATATGGGCCCCATCAACATCGGCATCGGTCATTATAATTATTTTGCCATAGCGGGCCTTATTTATATCAAATTCATCCCCAATTCCGGTTCCGATGGCTGTTATTAAGGCCCTTATTTCTTCATTGTTGAGAATCTTATTCAATCTGGCCTTTTCTACATTTAAAATCTTACCCCGGAGCGGTAAGATGGCCTGGAACTTCCGGTCCCGGCCCTGTTTAGCAGAACCACCGGCTGAATCCCCCTCAACTATATAAATTTCGGTATTTTCAGTATCACGGGAAGAACAATCAGCCAGTTTACCCGGTAAAGCTGTATTTGATAAGGCCCCTTTTCGCCTGGTGAGCTCCCGGGCTTTTTTGGCAGCTTTCCGGGCCCGGGCGGCACTCCTGGCCTTTTCCACAATTATCTTCCCTATTTTAGGGTTTTCCTCAAGGAAGGTCCTTAAATTACTCGATAGGGCAGAATCAACAAATCCCCTTATTTCACTATTACCCAGTTTGGTCTTGGTCTGCCCCTCAAACTGGGGATCTGTAAGCCTGACACTGATAATAGCTGTAATTCCTTCCCTGATATCCTCCCCGGTCAGATTTTCATCATTTTCTTTTAAAATACCCTTACTCCGGGCATAGTCATTAACAGTTCTGGTTAAGGCACTCTTAAATCCACTTAAATGGGTTCCACCTTCCCGGGTATTTATATTATTGGCAAAAGTAAAGATACTATCAACATAACCATCATTGTACTGGATTGCAATCTCTACTTCTCTATTTTCATCCTTTTCCTCAAGGTAAAAAGGTTCATCAAATAAGGGATTTTTATTCTTATTCAGATACTTAACAAAAGAAACTAATCCCCCTTCAAAACAATACTCATCCTGACGGGCCTCCTCTTCCCGTTCATCCCTTAAAATAATTCTGACCCCTTTATTCAGGAAGGCAAGTTCTTTTAAGCGCTGGGCCAGAACCTTATACTTAAAGTTAACATCTTCGAAGATTTCCTCATCTGGTTTAAAAGATATGGTAGTCCCTGTTCCAGAACATTCACCAATAACCTTCAGGTCATATACCGGGATACCCCTGTTATATTTTTGATGGTATACCTTACCATCCCGCCAGCAGACCTCAACTTCCAGCCATTTGGACAGGGCATTGACAACAGATACACCAACTCCGTGAAGACCACCTGAAACCTTATAACCATCCCCTCCGAACTTACCTCCGGCATGGAGAACGGTTAAAACCACCTCAACGGCTGGTTTTTTAAGTTTGGGATGGGGGTCTACGGGGATTCCCCGGCCATTATCTTTAACTGTAATTATATTACCGGGTTTTATAATAACTTCTATCAAGTCACAGTAACCCTGCATGGCCTCATCAATACTATTATCTACAACCTCATATACAAGATGGTGGAGACCATCCATTCCTGTAGACCCAATATACATCCCGGGCCTTTTTCTTACTGCTTCTAATCCCTCTAAAACCTGTATATGCTCTGCTTCATAATTACCTTTGTTATTTAAAAAACTTTCTTCAGCCATTGGAATTTCCCCCATTTTCTTTAAACAGTTCTTTTACCCTTTTAGCCAGTGTGTGGGATGAAATCATAGACAGGTAGACTGTCTCACCGGTCAAAACAAAAGACTTGGGGTTGCCATCAGAATAATCTATTACAAACCCTTCTTCGGTAGCTATCTCCATAAATTCCTGACTAACCTCTGATTGGTTAACTTTTTCCAGGTCACCTATCAGTACTATATCTCTGGTGGGTATCATATATCCATCACCAAGGTGTAAAAACAATGAAAGACCACCTGCCTTTTCTATTATAATGACTTATATCTGGTTATTAGGCCATTTCTAACTTTAAATACCTTTATCGAAGGGGTATTAATTTCGTTTAAATTAAAAAAATCTGTCGCCGTAATAAAAGTCTGAACCCTGTGGGCCATTATATCTATTAACCTGTGCCTTCTTTTATTATCCAGTTCAGAAAAAACATCATCAAGTAAAAGTACAGGGTATTCCCCCTGTTCTGATTTCATAAATTCCAGTTCAGCCAGTTTTAAAGATAATGCGGCTGTCCTCTGCTGGCCCTGGGACCCGTACTTTCTGATATCGATACCATTCATGGTTATTTTTAAATCATCCCGTTGCGGACCTGCCAGGGTATATCCCCTGGTTATTTCCTCATTTCTATTATTAACTAATTTATTCCTGAATATAATTTTTATTTCCTCTAATTCCTTTTCTTCAATTCTGTCACTGAGGCTGGACTCATAAGAAAGAGTTATATTCTCAAGACCATCTGTAATCTGTCGGTGGGAAAGCCTGGCCAGAATCTTTAATTTATCAATAACCTCAATCCGGTTTTGTATTATTTTAGCTCCTATTTCAACCAGCTGCTCATCCCAGACTTCAAGGAGGGTAGTATCTGACTTATTACCGGTCATTAATTCTTTTAAAAGGTTATTTCTCTGACTCAAAATATGATTATATTTTTTTAACAGGTAATGGTAATATGGTTTTACCTGGGATAATTCTGTGTCAAGGAATTTCCTCCGGAAATGAGGACCCTCTTTAACCAGTTTTAAATCTTCTGGTGAAAACAGAACCACATTCAAATTTCCCAGGAGTTCTGAAACCCTCTCCTGGGGAACATCATTTATCTCCAGTTTTTTTACCTTTTTATTAATTTCCAGAGATATTTTTAGTTTTTCATCCCTTTTTACAAGATAAAGCTGGACAACAGCCCGATCCTGGTTCCACCTTATCAGCTCTCTATCCGCATTAGTACGGTGGGAAGAAGCTGTCCCCATAAGGTAAACTGCTTCCAGAAAATTTGTCTTTCCCTGACCATTTAAACCAACAAAGACATTTAATCTATTATCCAACTTTATTAAATTCTCTGTCAGGTTACGAAAATCCTTCAAATAAATACGATCAATATACATTTAATCTCTGGTCACCCGGTATACAGTATTTTCACCTACCAGTTGTACTTCATCTCCGGGTACCAGCTTCCGCCCTCTCCTTAACTCTTCTTCACCGTTAACCATAACTTTTCCTGCCTGAATCAGATTTTTGGCCTGTCCTCCAGTGGCCACAATATTGGCATATTTAAGTAATTGATCCAGTTTTATTTTTTCAGTATTAATCTTTATATCTTTCATTTTATAACCTCCCGTTTACCGGCGGACGGGCATTACCAGGTAAATAAAATCATCACTATTTTCTTTCTTTAAAGTTAAAGGATTTAAAGGTCCAATAAGTTCCAGAATAACCACATCATCATTCAGTACCTTTAAGACATCAAGTAAATAACCGGCATCTATATTAATATTCTGTTCAGGACCCTGGCTTTCTATTTCAATTTCTTCCCGGGCAAAACCCTCTTCTGAATCCTGGGATGTAATAATCATTTTGTTATCCTTAACTGAAATAGAAATTACATTGGAATCAAGCCGTGCAATCAGGGACACCCTTCTTACTGACCGTAATAAATTATTACGATCAACCCTGACTTTAGTGTTATATTCTTTTGGTAAAACCTGCTGGTAATTGGGAAACTGCCCTTCTATAACCCGGGATACCAGGACTATACCATTAAAATTAAACCTGACATAGTTATCCCCAATTAAAATTTCGACTTCTCCATCATCATCAAGGAGATGACTTAATTCACTTAAAGTATTGCCCGGTAAAATTACTTCTTTCTTTCCTTCAGGGCTACCATCGAGATCCAGTGAAGATAAGGATAGCCGGTATGTATTGGTAGCAACCATCCTTATTTTACCACTATCAATAACCATAGAACCCCCGGTTAAAGCTGGTTGAGTCTGGTCGGTTGAAGTTGAAAATTTAACTTCATCTATTAATCTATTGAGGTCACCACAATTTAAAGTAATTTTGTGGGGAATGTTAACCTCAGGTAACTGGGGAAATTCATCAGCATCAAATCCCTTAATTTTAAACCTGGAACTTAAACAGGTCAATTCAGCCTCATATTTATCAAGGTCAGCTTTAAAGTTAATATTGTCATCAGGTAATTCCCTGATAATACCACTGAGATGACTGGCTGGTAAAACTATTTTCCCTTCAGTTATAATATCTGCTTTAACCCAGTATTCTATCCCTAATTCCAGATCTGTTGCCTTCATGTGTAGTCCTTTATCTTTTCTGGCTTCAAGGTAAATTCCGGTGAGGATGGGCATAGTATTTTTAGAAGAAACCGCGCGCTGGACTATATTTATGCTCCTGGAAAAATCTTTCTGGGAAATTGTAAATTCCATAACATACCCTCCATTTCGAAAGTTGTCCACAGAAAAAAAGATTAAAATTATAATTTAATTTATTTATTTAAACCAGTACTTATAGTAGTAATACCTGTAGATATGTTGAAAGGTGACTTTAAGGTTGTTATAACGGGGATAATGCCTGTATATAAACTGTTGAAAGAAGCTTTAAGGTTGTCCACATGTTAACAGGTTAAAAAAATACCTTAAAGTTATCCCCAGTTATTAACACTCAGTTAACAAATTATCCTTAATTTATTAACAGATTGTATTAATACTAAATCTATTACATCAGGATTTAAATCTGTAAGTTGTAAATTTAAATTTACTGGAAGTTGTGTAGTTTAACGGGTCCCTGTTTTTATTTTTTCAACCAGCTTATCTATCATTTTCTTAAAGTCAAGATCATCTTCATATTTTTTAGTAACCTTATTGTGAGCATGGATAACTGTAGTATGATCCCTTCCTCCAAAGTTTTCCCCGATCTGGGGTAAGGAAGAACTGGTTAACTCCCTCGAAAGATACATGGCTATCTGCCTGGGGAAGGCTATATTCTGGGTTCTTTTCTTTGAATCCATGTCTTCTATTGTCAGGTTATAATAATCGGCGACAACCTTTTTTATGTGATCAATGGTAATCTGTTTAGGAGCATTATTATCTTTAGCCACCAGGTCTTTCAAGGCCTCCTGGGCCAGATCTATATCTATTTCCCTGTTGACCAGGGAAGAGTAAGCGATAACTTTAATTAATGCCCCCTCAAGTTCTCTAATGTTGGACTGAATTTTATTGGCGATATAGATAATTACTTCATTGGGGACCTCCAGGTCCTCAAGGTCTGCTTTTTTTCTTAAAATAGCTATTCTGGTCTCGAGATCTGGTTTTTGAATATCGGTAATCAACCCCCACTCAAAACGGGAACGCAGCCTCTCTTCCAGGGTTGGTATTTCTTTCGGGGGCCGGTCACTGGATATTATCAACTGTTTATTGGCTTCATGGAGTGAATTGAAGGTATGAAAAAATTCTTCCTGGGTCCTTTCTTTACCGGCTAAAAACTGGATATCGTCAACCAGGAGGATATCTATATTCCTGTATTTATTTCTGAATTCAACTGTCCTATCATCCTTAATGGCATTTATAAGTTCATTGGTAAATGTCTCTGAAGATACATAGACAACTTTTTTATCGGGATTATGATCCAGAATAAAATGGGCAATAGCCTGCATTAAATGAGTTTTACCCAGACCAACATCTCCATATATAAAGAGGGGATTATAGGCCCGGGCCGGGGCTTCAGCAACCGCCAGTGAAGCAGCATGGGCAAACCGGTTACTGTTTCCGACCACAAAGGTGTCAAAAGTATATTTTGGGTTAAGGCCATTAGGAATTTCTATATTACTATTCTTTTTGTTATTTTTGCTTTTAACTTTATCCCTGGTTTCAACCCTTGCCCTGTCCTTATTGTCAAGTTCATCCAGTTCTTCCGGTGACATAAGTACAATCTTCCAGTTGCTATTGGTTAAATTTTTAATAACCTCTTCAATTAGTTCTAAATATCTAGATTCCAGCCAGTCCTTTATGAAATCATTGGGTACCTTAACGATTAGCTGATTATTAACCAGGGAATGGGCTTCAGTATCCGAAAACCAGGTTCTAAAGCTGGGATTACTTAATTTTTCTTTAATTTTGGATAAGGTCTCCTGCCATATATGGTTTAGTTCATCCTGTGAAAAAGACATTAAATTACCCTCCTAAATCCTCTGAAAAATAAAAGTTATCCCCAAAATAAAGGGATAATCCAGTAGTTTATCCACAAATTTGTGAATAACTTTATTGGTTATCCACAGTATTAACAGGGTTTAAATTCTTAAAATGACGGAAATTATAAAAATATATAAACATATTCTGTGAATTATTATCCTCTTTATCCACAAAATTAACATTCATCCACCCGGGTTATCAACATTTTGTGGATAAAAACATTTGTTTTTGTGGATAACTGGGGTATTTTAGCCAATAAAAAAGGAGTTATCCAGTTGAATACAAATAAATACACAACCTGTGGATAACTTACTCACATATCTGTGAAAAATTATAGAAATAAATATTATTGTTTCTAATAATGTATGTTTTTAGTTATATTCAGGGTATAAATTTTAACTCAAAAAAGGCTATTAATATAATAACAAATTATTAACAGTTTATCAACAAAAAATACTTGATTACAGGTCTGTGGATAAATAAAGGAGATGAAGTAAAATCCTTGACTGATGGTACCAAATAACATATAATTTAAAATGTATAATTTTTTTAATTCAGTATATAAATTAA